>CAZGOK010000403.1:0-1779 GCA_964527665.1 uncultured Sphaerochaeta sp. | reverse complement strand
GTGGGAGAAAAACCATCGACACCGATAATCGCCTTGTTTGCAAAGACCTCTGAGACCAGAAGCGAAGAGAGCGAACCCGAAACAGAATGGGAGCGGGGGCGGTATACGCCTCCGGCCAGAATGAGTCGGATATGCTCAGAATCCTTACAAATCCAGGGAGCATCGATATTGTTGGTTACTATGGTCAGTTTCTTGCCTAAGGAAGCAACACAGCGGATTACTTCCAGTGTTGTCGACCCGCTGTTGATATAGAGGGTGTCACCCTCCTCCACCATAGTGGCGGCAACAGAACCTATGGCTGTCTTTTCAAGGGGAAACTCAGAAGCTTTCTGGAGGTAGTCAGGCTCGATGGGAAGATTCCTGCGTGCTGTCGCACCACCATGGGTGCGTTCGACCAAGCCTTTCTTTGCCAGCTGGTCCAAGTCCCGCCTGATGGTGAGTTCACTCACAGACAACTCTTCTGCAAGCTCACCTACATTGACAGTCCCATTCTGTTCGATCAAGGAAAGGATGTACTGGTGTCTGCCTGCTGGAATGGTTGACATGTAATACTCCATGAATGTTTTTGAACATTTATTGCTTCTAATTCCATAATACAACCATAAACATTCACCTGTCAATGTAAATACCCCTCTTTCGTACAGAAAGAGGAGCATATAATCCTAATGTGTTGGATTTTCAGAGAAACAGAAAAGGAGTGACCAAACCTTGCCTTGGAACAGAAAAATTTGAGCCAGACGAGAAGCCCAGGTATGCACTTACACTCAAAGAGGATCCACCACTGCTACTGCCAACAAGGGGAAGATTTCCAAATGCACCGCCCACCAGTGCCAGGTCCCACCGCTCAGAACCCAGGAGCCTAAACCGGGCACCCACATCAATGCCTACACCCAGTGCATGATCGAGGGTTGAAGGCGATGTATGGGCCACAACAATATAGGAAGGCCCTGCAGCAACATAGCCCAGAATGCCTTCGGTGAAGTCCACACTGAAGGCGGGGGCAAGGAAGACAAACATGCTGACAAAGGAGGAAGATGAGTCTTCCAAGGAGAAGGAAAGCCCTGCACGCGTTTCCAACCCTACCCAGGACCGACCTGGAAAACCAGTCCAGGAGAGGTCTAGCCCCAGGGCATCAGAGCTATCCATCCAGCTGTAGCCAAGCGAAGCGTTGAGCCAGCTTCCTGGGGCGACAGCAAAGAGAGAACCAACACAAAGGACAAGCACAAGCACCAGCATCACTGCTTTGTTATTCACAGCACACTCCTATCATTAGAACTGAAACTCATCCATTGAGTATCATAGGGAAACCTGAGGAGGTCAACTGTTTTTTCATCCACGAACTTAGGAGATAACCACTCTCTCTTCACTGAATTGAAAGCTACTCCTGTTCAAATAGAAGGAGGATCAATACCGGTAGTAGACAGGAAAGGAAGGAAAGTTGATGGCTGAACCAAACGAGAACCCGAAATAGGCTGTAAGATTGGCTGAGAAACCCTGCTGTCGCATCGAGTCTACCAGATGAAGCAGGGTGATATCACCAAAGGCTCCTGCTATGATGCCCAGGTCCCAACGCTCGCTGCTTGCAAGGGTGAACCGTGCACCAACATCCACTCCGACCCCTAACTGCTGCTCCCTAAAACTAGTGGGTAGATCATAACCCACAAGATTATACGATGGACCTATCGCAGCATACCCTATCACACCACCGGCCAGGACGGTATTGAAAGCAGGGCCCATGAATGCATGCATCCCACTAAAGGCAGGATTGGCATCAAGGGA
>CAZGOK010000402.1:0-1783 GCA_964527665.1 uncultured Sphaerochaeta sp. | reverse complement strand
AACTAGAGAAGCGAGTATGAAAATCCATACGCTACAAGAAATGCAAAGACATAGGGAAGAGCATTGAGAGAAACCAAGACGGTTCGAAGGGAAGAATCTGCCTTGATAGTTCTATACATTCTTTGTCCCTGTAAAGATAGGCCGTCTCTGTGAAGTTTGCTTTTGTTTCCCACATTTCTGTGGATAAGGGCTCTTCCTGTCACCCGAATACCCAAGAGAAACTTTTTACATGCACTAAAAGAAAAAGGCTGGTACACTGTACAAATCATAGGAGATAAAACCTTGTCTGTACTACAACCAGATTTTTCAGAACTGCTTACAGTGCTTGAGCGAAAAAGCCCTTCAAGGCCAGTTCTCTTTGAGTTCTACATGAACGATGCTGTGTATGATGCTGTGGTAGACCCCTCTGAGATTCCAAAGGGAGATGAGGCTTTTACACAGAGGATGAAAATGGCTCTTGCCTTTCATCATCTTGGGTATGATTATGCTACCTTGCTGGCTCCCCAGCCACTCGTATTTCCTGAGTTGCGTGAACATCATAAGGATCAAAGAACCTATTCCCTCAATGAAGGGTCCCATATCGATTCTTGGCAAGCGTTTGAAGCGTATCCTTGGCCTGATTACTCTGATATCGATTATAGCTATCTCACAAGGGTCGCTGCTCACTTGCCTGAAGGTATGAAACTGATACCCTCAGGCCCTGGTGGCGTTGAAGAGATCGTCATATCCCTGACAGGGTATGAGAATCTGTGCTACATGATGGTTGATGATGAAGAGCTCGTTGATGCCCTCTTTGAAGCTGTGGGCAGTCGCTTGGTGAAATACTACAGCGAAGTCTCTACCTTTGATTCTGTAGGGGCGGGTCTTTCCAACGATGACTGGGGTTTCAATACCCAGACCCTTCTCAATCCGGAACAAATGGGGCGATGGCTCATTCCCTGGCATGTGAAGATTGCTCAGGCAATCCATGCTGCAAAGAAGCCCGCACTCCTACACACCTGTGGAAATGTCTATCCAGTCTTTGATTGGATAACTGAAAACTATGAGGGAAAACATTCTTTTGAGGACTCAATCTTACCTGTAGAGAAAGCATGGGAGACATACCATGACGAGATAGCAATCCTTGGTGGCATTGATGTCAATTACATGATTATGGAGTCAAAAGAGCGTGTCTATGATAGATCTCTTACTCTCCTGGAAAAGACAGCAGAGAGAGGCTCTTTCGCATTGGGAACAGGCAATTCGGTTCCCGACTACCTCCCCAATGACAAATACTTCGCCATGATGCAGGCTACTTGGGATCTTCGGGGGATAGAGGTGAAGAGGGTACAGTAGGAAAGGTGGTGGGGTAGGATTAATCCGTTGATGCTAATGGCAGAATTAGGCGCTGGATCATCATCTACTTCCTTCTGAACAATGGGTATCCTACCCTTACCCTCTGAAAGTACCAGTGAGAAGAACGTTGAGAGAACCCTAGGGGAAAAGAGGGATGAGGGCTTGAAGCTGAACACTGTATGGAAGATGTTGCTATCTTAAGCTGATACCTATGATCTCAACTTCTTGCGCTTTTCTATCTTTCGTTGTTCAGTTTCTCCAGAGAGGTACCTCAATGGACCACAGTATCCTGATAGCTAATTTGCTCGACAAGACCATTGCTTATGACTCTCCCGATACGAGACGTATTGCTCACTTGGTAAAGGTACATGGGTACGCAAGGGCGATTGGCCTGCTTGAAGGTCTGGACAGCACAACCCAAATGACTCTGGAAGCAGCAGCTGTTGTC
>CAZGOK010000401.1:0-1790 GCA_964527665.1 uncultured Sphaerochaeta sp. | reverse complement strand
CTTTGAAAGTCATCTTTGCCGAGAAGGACAAGAGTGCACTCTTCATCCTGCTTTCTCTGTTGATGTGGTTTATCGGCTACCAGGGCATCCTTCCCTTTGTCGGGCTCTACTCCAAGGATATCCTGCAGACCTCTAGCGGAACTGCCTCCCTTGCTGCAGGTATGGTCGGCATAGCCTATGCAATCTTTGCCATCCCTTCAGGCATCATTGCCCACAGGGTAGGCAGGAAGCGTACGATACGCACCTCCCTGATCTGTCTGGTGGGAATTCTCACCTTTATCTTCTTCCATGACCCCCTTACAGCTTCGATGGGCACAGCCTTCAGGCAGTACACCTTCTGGGCCCTGCTCTTCCTCTTCGGCATCTTCTGGGTATCTGTTGTCACCAACAGCTTCCCGATGCTCTGGCAGATGTCCACCTACAGGACAGTAGGCATCTACACAGGTCTCTACTATTTCTTCAGCCAGCTAGCATCCATCATATCACCACCCATTACTGGTGGGTTTATCGACCTCTTTGGCTTTAGGGCTATCTTCCTCTACGGTGCAGCTTCCATGCTCATCGCATTTTTCCTGATGAAGCATGTCCACCGCGGCGAGCCCGCTGACGATCCCATCGGAGAGGCAGTGGAAGAGGGGAACTAGGCTTCCTCCCTTACAGGGACAGTGAATGGCCCCTTGGCCTCTACTTTGACTTTTGACCTGTGTTACTCTGTGCTCCGCCCTTCCCCATGGAAGGGCGGAGCTGTTTCTTATTCACTCACTCACAAAAGTACGCTCTCTCTATGCTTATGTTTCTTTTTTTCAATTTCTAAATTTCCAATGTTTCTTTTTCTCTTTTCTGGCTCAAACCCTCAGTTCATGTACAATGTAAAATGCTTAAATGGCAACAATTTTGATCTATTGGTGATGTTTTGCCAATATGTTGTAAATACAACATATATAATTGTCCTTTTTTTCTATACTGATGGTATGATTACTACTGCAAGGTGGGTAATTGAATGAGTAGAGGGTATGCATGGGGTAGGGTTTTGCCCTGTTCCTGCACTTTCTTCTTTGTACAGGCAGAATACCTGCTATTTAGAGCGCATACAGTATTTGCACTGGAAAATGTTTCTGGTAGCAAAGATCAAAAAATAGGAGAAAATCGTATGGACAACAAGATGTTTTGCTTCCAGTGCCAGGAAACTGCACGGAATATCGGATGCACACAGATGGGAGTTTGTGGTAAGGACCCTGACACTGCCAATATGCAGGATCTGCTCATTTGGGTCACCAAGGGCTTGAGCCAGGTCACCACAAGGCTGAGGACCGAAGGCAAGAAGGTTGCCACTGATGTTAACCACATGGTTACATTCAACCTGTTCAGCACCATCACCAATGCAAACTTTGACGAGCAGGTCTTTGTCGAGCGGGTCCTTGCAGTAATTGCAACCAAAAAGAACCTGCTTGCACAGCTGGACAACAAGGAAGGGCTCAGTTCTGCCGCGCTCTACGACGCTGATGACAAGAGCCTTTTCCTTGACCAGGCAAAGGGTGTCGGCGTTCTCAGTGAAACCGATGAGGATGTACGCAGCCTCAAGGAACTGATCACGTACGGCCTTAAGGGTGTCAGTGCATATAGCAAGCATGCCAACGTCCTGATCAAGGATGACGAGGACCTTGATGAGTTTATCCAGTCCACCCTCTCTGCCCTGCTTGAGGAGAAGAGTGTTGAGGAGCTTATCGCCCTTACCCTTGAGACCGGCAAGTACGGTGTTGCAGGCATGGCCCTTCTCGATGGTGCCAATA
>CAZGOK010000400.1:0-1795 GCA_964527665.1 uncultured Sphaerochaeta sp. | reverse complement strand
GAGTGTTTGTAAACAGATTCACGCATCTTATTGTATTACATGCAATAATAGGCTAATCTCAGGAATCATCACTCAATACTGTCCTTAAGACTATACAACTCCCTTATCAAGGCACTTCGCTCTTCACCTCGCTGTAAGCTCTCTAAAGCCTGGTTAACCTCAATATGCCGCTTCAGCACATTCTGAAAGGGTTCCGATTGGTAGGCTTCCCTTATCCAAGTCTTGTCCTCATCAGTAAGGGCATCAAGCACCCTCTCTGGTATTTCTACCATGTAAGCTGGCTCTTCCCAGTGGATGAGTGCCACATCTCTACTCGTTCATTCCTCTCCCCAAGTAGGTGAGGTATGAGATAGATGTTGGACAGCATCGTCCGCCCAAGTATATGCTCGCCCCTCTTTCCCATCCTGTGCAGCATCAAGGCCCAACAGAGCAATGCTGGTGGCTCCCCACTATCATCGGGAAACTGTTTTTGGGACCAACGTATATATTCAGATGACCGGCGATTGTCATCGAGGAGGTAGTAGAGATTGAACAGGTAATACCTATCCCCTGCCCCATCATCAATGAAGCCGTATTCGCGCTTGCAGGCTGAAAGATGGGCACGGATCCTGGTAATTTGGCTTGATAAGCCTTTGGCTGTCTTTGGTATCGGCATGATCACTCCCTTGTCTCTTTTCAAGTATGCCACAAGGCCGAACTTCTTCTCATGAAAATTCATCAACCCTTTAAGAAAATGTAGGCAGAACATGCCTATACCTGTCCGTTTGTCTCAGGAATTGCGTTTGTTTGGTGACACTGCTTAAGATAGAGCTTTCCCTTTCCTTCTTTTGGACGATTCCAGCTTTTCATTCCTGTCCAAACTCCTATAGAATGGGAGTATGGACTATACAACGATCAAAGAGACATGCAAGACTTTCAACAAGGGATTTGATGACCTTAGTACCCCTACTATGCTCTGGGGCAGCAAACAACCTCGCCTCAAGAAAACCATAGCCAAGCTCCTGGCCCTCAATACCAACGAGCACTATCCCTCGGGATATGGAGACACGACTGCTGCCAACTACATCACTTCCCAGCTGTTTACCGACACCAAGGCCATACAACAGTTGCTGAAGAAGAAGGATGTCTACTTGACCGATAAGGCAAGGGAGGTCCTCACCTTCTGGAAGGAGAGCCCTGGGTTCTGGTGTTTCTTTGCCATCAAGGAGATACTCAAGGACAACTTCCTTACCATAATCGACCTTGCCAGTGGAAGGGAGCATCTGCTCTACTCCCCTGGCCTTGTCGCAATGCAGAAGAGTTCTACTTCCCGTAATCAGCATTACCTCTGCCTGATGCTTCCCAATGGCGAATGCCTGCAGACAGCAGGCATCCTGCGCCACTACTCCCTGTCTATCCTCGATATCATGTTCTACTGCTCCCTGTTCGAGTCAGAAGCAGACCTGCAGACTGTCATCACCAACCACTACAGCGACTTCTTTGAACTCGATACGATATCGACCGTTCCCAAGATGATTCATGGCGACTATGACTATGTGTATACATGGACAGAGTTCACCCTACAGGAGTTTGACATCAAGCGCCTGGGAGGCACCTGGAAGGTCCAAAGCGTTGATTCCCAGACTAGCTATACCCTTGAGGAACCCGATGCAAGCATGATGGATGTCCCTGATGGACATCTGTTGGAAACTGACTTTCCCATCATGGGAGCCACCCTCTACAGGGACGAACAGACAGGGGCGATGGCACTCTACACGAGGTTTGAAGTTTCCTACAGAATCTTCAGAGCCCTTCT
>CAZGOK010000399.1:0-1798 GCA_964527665.1 uncultured Sphaerochaeta sp. | reverse complement strand
CCTTGATGTTGTCCATGTAACAGTCGAGGGGGGAGGAGCCAATGCCGCTGTGGTAGCGGCTGTTGTACTCCTTGAGCCACAGGACCCAATGGGCATTGAGCTCCCGGAGAGAGAGTATGATGCCCTCGACCAAAGGCAGGAACTGCATGCGCACGGTAGAGAAGAAACGCTCAATCTTCGCCTTACTTGTGGGGGTATAAATCTTTGCATATGATAGAGATATCTCCAAGTCTGCACACCCGAGCCTAAGCCTGTTGTCCTTCATGGCCGATCCGTTGTCCGTGAAAATTTTCCTTGGTAACCCACGTTTTGACATCGCCTCCCAAAGGCAGCAGAGAAGGCTCTCCGCCTTCTGGTCCCTATAGAACTCACCATGTGTGATGAGCCTACTCTTGTCATCGATAAATGCCCAGAGCATGGCTGTTATCGTTTTCTCCTTGCCATCCTCCACGACGGTGACCTTGGGTCCGACCATTGCATCAAGCATCCAGACATCATTGCAGTTCTCCATCTGGAAACGGCGCATATCCTTCGATTTTCGGGCCTTCTTCTCCTTGTCGTAGTCCTTGAACACCCTGTAGATGGCGGACATCGAAATTCGTTCTGAAGGAAGGAAGATCCCTTGTTGCGCAGCCACCTTTGCAAAGGTGGTCAACTTCCAGTCCGGATGCTGTTCCCTGAACTGCCTCAAGGCAAGCTCGGTCTCGGTGCTTATCGCCCGTTGCCCACCCTTGTCGCTTCTGGCCTTTGGGGCAAGTCCCTCAAGACCCTTCTCCTGGTAGACCCTGAGCCACGAATATATGGTCGCTTTGCTCAGTATCCTGCGCCCCGAGCCCGGAATGTCATATTCCTTGGTCGCGAGCTCCCCGAGGAGCCTCGACTTCTGTCCGTAGTGCAGACCCCCATCCAGCAGGGGGAAGATAACTCCGAAACGGAAGATCATTATTTCCTCATTCTTAGCCTGGTTCATTGCTTTCCTCCTTGGAAAAAAACCTGTGGAAAGCCTATCCCGAAGGGATGCAGAGGCCAAGGAGAAGCTTATGGTGGGGAACCCGATAACGCTCAAGGTTCTGCCTCGAGACGATCTCCTCCCTTGCCAGGTGCATCAGCGAAAGTGGCGCCGCAAGGAAAGCATTCTGGGCTTTGTCCAGGATTGCATGAAGCTCATCCTTCCCTTTGGCCTCACCCTGGGAATTGCGCTTGAGGAAGGCTCTCACCCAGGCTTTTCTCAGTGGTTTTGCGACTGCTATGGAGTTGATGTAATGGCCTGTCTCAAGGAAGGAGCGTATCGCTGTGGCTATGATGTCCACATCGTATGTCCTCATGGAATGGAGGCCTTT
Source organism: uncultured Sphaerochaeta sp. (assembly GCA_964527665.1). Lineage (GTDB taxonomy): Bacteria > Spirochaetota > Spirochaetia > Sphaerochaetales > Sphaerochaetaceae > Sphaerochaeta. Next base: position 458 of record CAZGOK010000399.1, on the reverse strand, counting down.
GGGAAGGAGGGTGAACGTCATTTTGCAGCTGGGGCACCGTTTGCGGTGCACAAGGATAAGTATGCTGCCGTTCTGACCGACTACATACCGGTTGCGCCACCCATGCCCCTGGAGGTGTACGCCGCAGATGGGACAGGTCTCAGGTTCGGTTGAAAGATACTTTCTCTTCTCTTCCTGCGTTATCGCTATTGCTATGGATTCCAGTCCGAATACTTGCACAACCAGCAAGAATGATGCAAACTCTAGAAGCATTATTATTTGCAGGGTGAAGACAACTTTGAACGGGGAGTCTTCACCCTTTTTCCTTTGAAAGATGGGTAAAAGGATACTCCATGGTATCCTCACTTTCTAGAGCAATTCGTAAATATCGACATCATTCATTACAAAATAAAGTGCCACTCAATAGCATATTAGCTATAGTCCCTTTTCTCCATTGTGGTTGTCCAGGTTCTCGTATA
>CAZGOK010000398.1:0-1799 GCA_964527665.1 uncultured Sphaerochaeta sp. | reverse complement strand
TGAAGGAACATCATCCCATTCTAGCCTATGAAGGGTACTAAATAGTCCTTCCAATATAGAGATCCTCCCAGTTATTGTACTAGGTTTTATCCCCATCATGTTTAGTTCACTTAAATATGCTTCAATTTCCACTCTCGTTAATTGGTGTACTCTCTGAACGTGTTTAAACTTCATGTCCAGAAAATTAAAGAACTCTTTAAGTTTTTGGGCAATATCACTTACATAGGAAAAGCTATCCATGTTCAATTGATCTGACCCCCAAAAAGGGAACACTTTAGGCTCTACTGACCCCCTAGCGGGTAACACTAGGGAGGAAAAATGAGTAAAAGTAGGAAAAAGCAGTATCCTGCTAGCGTGAAGGTGGCGGCGATCGCTGATTATTGTAGCAAGACCATGAGCATGAAGGCCGTAGGCGAAAAGTATGGGGTATCCCATGTGTCCATCCTCAACTGGGTGAAGGAAAAAGAGCAGATCCTGCAGGAATGCAAGGATAGTGCTAAACTGTTCCCAGTGTTCGACCTTGAGACGGGAAATCCCCGTCAGATGCCGGGCACAGAGGAGCTTGCATTGAAATTGAAAGGGAAGACACCGGAGGCGCTCGCCAAGGAGAACAGGGCACTCCGCAAAGAGAATACGTACCTGACCGACAAGCTGGCATACCTGGAGGCATTGTTCTCCCTAGAGGGCATTCCAGTAGGCGAAATACCTAAAAAAAAAGACTTGAGCCAATCTGGATCGCACTCAACAAGTCAGGATGCAGAAGTGTGAAGCAGCTGTGTGCCATTGCAGGAGTATCCAGAAAGAGCTACTACGCGTACCTCAAGCGCCGTGGTGCCGTCGACGAGGAGTTTGAGCGTATCCTCGCCTTCGTCCGTCAGATGCAGGCGGAGACGTGCTTTGCTGTGGGATACCGCCCTATGACGCAGATGTTACGCCAAGGCCTGAACATCATAGTCAACCACAAGCGTGTGCATGCGATCATGATGGAATATGACCTACTTTCATACGTCAGAAGGAAAAAGTATACGCCAGAGCAGTACAAGCGAAGACGGGAGATGAAGGATCTGATACCCAAGAACCTGCTGAAGAGACGTTTCTTCGCCCTGAGGCCCCGACAGGTGTTTGTAGGTGATATCACCTACCTGTACTGCCTGGAGCAGATGATGTATCTCAAGTCGATCGTAGACCTGTACAACAGGCAGGTAGTCGCCTGGGTGATCAGTGAGAACTGTGATGAGGATCTGTGCATGGCTGCTGTTGTGCAGCTTTCTCTGGATTGCAAGCTGCAGGGATGCATGTTCCATAATGACCAAGGCTCTACATATACAGGTTATGGGTTCCAGCTATTGCTGAATGATCTCAGAGCTGTCCCAAGCTGCTCAGATAGCGGAAAGTGCTGGGACAATTCGTCAATGGAGTCCTTTCATGCTGTGCTCAAGACAGAGTGCTTGTATAACAGGTTCGGAAAGGCCAAGTTCAAGGACCGGAGAATCAGGAAGAAGGATGTCCTGAAAGCTGTGATAGAGTACATCCCCTACTACAATCAGGTGAGACTGAAAAAGGATCTCGGATGGATGACCCCAGAAGGGTTTCTTGAATCAAATCCAGAAGGAACCGAGCTAATGGTTTTGTGATATAATGAGAAGGAAAGGAAGCTTGACTATCATCCTCTAAAAGATGGTATCATGAAGAATAAAGAAGACTACTGTTACCCATATAGGGGGCAGAGAGCACATGTAGTGTTACTGTCATTGGGTTCAGTGAGACCAAGAAGTGTTACCCTACAGGGGGGCATATCA
>CAZGOK010000397.1:0-1801 GCA_964527665.1 uncultured Sphaerochaeta sp. | reverse complement strand
CTCATAGCCATTTACAAGTATTGTACGCGAATTATCTCCTCCTGGAGCCATTATTTCCATCCCTACACCATAGTTCGAGTAATCAGTCCTTTCGGCAACTTCATTCACGGCCCCAACAGCCATTACAGTATCAAGCGCCGCTGGATAACAAATTGAGGAAGCCCCTTCATTTCCTGTTGCAGCTATGACAAGCACACCATGATCGGATGCATATTGGCAAGCATCAGCGATAAGGTCCGAGGCTTCTTCTCCTCCCAATGACATATTGATTATGTCGGCTCCGTTGTTGACCGCAAAGAGGATCCCTTGGGCAACTTGTGAATTGTCCCCATACCCATCAGCAGCCAACACCTTGACGGGGAGGATCGTTATATCTGGAGCAATTCCTGCGACTCCGAAGTTATTATTTGTTGATTGTGCAATGGTTCCTGTAACATGAGAACCATGCCCATTGTCGTCAAAAGGATAGATTGAATTATTGATAAAATCATAGCCTTGGGCAAATCGTGTTGTACTCAGGTCATCCAAGAGGAAATACACACCGGTATCCAGTACAGCAACGATAACACCTTCATCTCCGGTTGTCACATCCCAAACGGTTGGCATGTCCAGCATTTCAAAATTCCATTGGAGGCAGTACATAGGATCATTGGATACCGAATAGATGCTACACAAGAGATCTTCCTCTGCAACTTCAATACCTTCAGTTTTCCTCAACTGCTGGAGAATACTAGGAATCGAATCATATGATTGCTCATCAACGACTACCCGGATATACGGCAGTCCAGCTGCATACAGGTCCATCGATGATGAAACGGCCCAGTCAAGATCGTCTATAATTGTCAGAGGAGGAAGTGTGAATCCTTGCTTGAACTTTATCAGGATAGCTTTTTCACGGGGGATCCGACCCTCATCACCAGAAAGCAAAGGCACATTTCCTAAACGGGGGAAGGTCTTTTCACTACCCAAAAAGCCTCGTCCGGTTGCTGTAGGAACCTGTGCTCTGGCGTTTAGCATCTTATCTGCCTTAGCGAAAGAATTCCAATCAGCTTCAAGTCGATAGCCCAGCATTGGAATCAAAGGTGGCTCAGGGAGAAAGCGTGCAGTGATAGAATAATCTTGCTCGATGGTAAAGGCCAACTCCCCTACTTCTGCAAGTATGTGTCCGTCCTTGATCCATGCATCAAATATCCATCCAGCATCTGCTCTAGGTATGAGCAGGACTGCTGCACCGACGGGGATAGTCCCCTCACCAGGATACGAGGTGACGCTACCGCTACCCTCGGTTGTAACACTCAAAGTAACTGTTTTCTGATTCAGATCACATCCCGACAGACACAAGATCGATACCATGAGTATCAAGAATACTAATCGTTTCACGCAAGCTTCCTTTGATTCCATTGAATGATACTTATTGTGAATTATTGTAGTTAGTCGTCAAGCAACTGAACTTCAACACCATATACAACTTCCACAAAGTTATAACAAACATACCATACATGAGCCAATGTATATCTACATTTGTTGATAAATGACTATTTCTTTATATGCATGCTCGTCCATCTAACCAGCATACACTACATGCTCTTTACGCCCCAAGGGGCGGGGAATGAACCCACCTCTGATTGATGAAGAGTTTGGCGACGGAAATGGAATCATGAGCGCTATTGACTGTGAAGACCATGTGGAAAGGAAGGAAGACCCAACAGGTGACCGAGTAACAATTACCCTTGATGGAAAATTCTTACCGTATGGTTCACGAGGAAAATATCCTTGGTAATGGGCAGCCAATAGTTTGAAC
>CAZGOK010000396.1:0-1802 GCA_964527665.1 uncultured Sphaerochaeta sp. | reverse complement strand
CTTCCTCAATGGTTGAGACCAGGTGGAACTCAATGCCCTTGGTCAGATTCTCATCAAGCTTGTCGAGGTCGCGCTTGTTGAAGATGGGGATGAGTATCGTATCGATCTTATTCCTTCTTGAAGCAAGCACCTTCTCTTTCAAACCTCCGATGGGCATTACCTTGCCCTTGAGGGAGAGCTCCCCGGTCATCGCCATGTTCTTCCTGATCGTCTGGCCAGTGACCAGCGAAAAGAGCGCAACAGTCATGGTGACACCGGCAGAAGGACCATCCTTGGGGGTTGCCCCCTCAGGGACGTGTACGTGGATGGCGTTGTTCTCAAACCAGCTCATGTCGATCTTGTGCTCGATGGCATGCGCCTTCAGCCAGGTGTAGGCTATGTTTGCAGACTCCTGCATAACATCCCCGAGCTGGCCGGTAAGCTTGATCTCACCCTTGCCGGGTGTGTTCTGAGCCTCGATGATGAGGGTATCCCCACCCATGCTGGTCCAAGCGAGTCCTATCGCCATGCCCGGCTTGTCTGCAATGCGAATTTCATCTTCGACAAATACAGGCTGTCCGAGCAGTTCGATGAGCTTCGCTTCATCAATCTTGATGGGCAGGGGCGTCTCAGGATTCTCCTCCAGGATAAGGGCAACCTTGCGGTTGATCTTATGCAGGGACTTTTCAAAGTTACGCACACCAGCTTCCCTTGCATACTCCTCTGCTATCTTGAGCAGGATCGCAGGGGTGTAGCGGATCTCGCTCTTGGCGAGGCCGTGCTTCTCAAGGGATTTGGGCACGAGGTACTTCTTGCCTATGGCGAGCTTCTCCTCACTGGTATAGCCTGAGAGGTTGATGATCTCCATGCGGTCCAGCAGGGGCCTGGGAATGGTATCCAACGTATTTGCAGTACAGATGAAGAGGATCTCCGAGGCATCGAAGGGGATGTCCAGGTAGGTGTCCCTGAAGGTGGAGTTCTGCTCGGGGTCCAAGACCTCAAGCAGGGCACTGGCAGGGTCGCCCTGGTAGGAGACTCCCATCTTGTCTATCTCGTCAATGAGGAAGACGGGGTTCTTTGCCTTGGTGATTCGCAGACCTTGGATGATCTTGCCCGGCATCGCCCCGATATAGGTCCTTCTATGGCCCTTGATCTCGCTCTCGTCATTCATGCCTCCGACGGAGAAGCGGAAGTACTGCTTCTTCAAGGCACGCGCGATCGAGATGCCGACACTGGTCTTACCGACTCCCGGGGGGCCGACAAGGCAGATGATCGAGCCTTTGGTGTCTTTCTTCTTCCTTCGTACTGCAAGGAACTCTAAGATCCTATCCTTGACATCCTTGAGCCCGTAGTGATCGCGCTCAAGGATCTTTCGGGCACTGTCGATGCTGAAGCTTTCTGGCTTGGGTTCCTTCCAGGGAAGGTCGCTGATGATCTCCAGATAGGTGCGCGTGATGGTGTACTCAGGGCTGCTGGGGTCGATCGCCTCAAGGCGTGACATCTCACGGTCCACCGTCTCCTTGGCTTCGGCAGAGAGGGGCAGGTCCTTGAACTTCTTTTTCAGGCGGTTGATGAGCTCAAGCTTGGGGTTGGTCGAGAGGCCCAGTTCCTGCTGGATGCTCTTGAGCTCTTCACGCAAGAAGTAGTCGCGCTGGTTTTTCTCAAGCTTCTGATTGACGCGGGCCTGTATCTTGGCCTGGACCTGTGCGATGTTCTGCTCATTCTTGATGAAGACCAGCACCTTTTCGATGCGCTTGCGCACCACAAGGGTCTCCAGGATCCCCTGCTGCTCCTTGCGGTCAACATTGAGGATGCTTGCAATG
>CAZGOK010000395.1:0-1810 GCA_964527665.1 uncultured Sphaerochaeta sp. | reverse complement strand
ATTCTTTTACTGGGCGTAGCCATCTTTCTCATCAAGACAACCAAAGAGACACGTTCATTGAAGGGAATAGGAGCTTTATTGTTGTTGCTATTTGTAGCAATCATTGTTCTGGGGTTTTCTCTGTCCTCTCTGTAATACAAGGGGATGGAAGAACTTCCACTCATAGAAGGAGACTTATATGTTTGATGATTCATACATCCTGTCCCTTTTAGGACCATTGGTAGCTGTCCTCATTGTCTTTTTCCTGCTCATGCTCTTTACGGGAACAGGTTTGTTGGTATTGGAAGATTAGCCTAATCAATGAAAACCTTGATCTTATGGACGGCACAACAAAGGAAATACGCAGAGAGATTCGTGACCTGGCTACCAGCAACATCAGTCATTCCATGAAATAGCTTTAGTACTTTACAAGCTTCATGATACTGCAGATAAGCAGTTGGAAATACTCAAGGCCTTTCAACCCAATGCCTTACCTTCTACCCCAGAAGCATCTGTTGCTTCTGAACCAGAGCCTGATACGGTAGCAGAACCTGTCATTGAGCTTGAGTCTAGGGATAGCGGATCGGACATGGTTCCAACACCTGATGAAGGGCTTTCAAAACCTGACGAAGAAGGAATACCCCGGCTCGAAGGTGAGAGGGACAAAACGTATTGGGAGAGAGTAAATAAGGCGCATGAAAGCGCCATCAAGATACAACTGTAAGTGGACGTAAGGAGAGAGAAAGCCATCTATTGATGGCTTTCATTGCTTGGTTATCAGTTTAGTATCTTGATCCTGCTGCCCATCATCTTCACCACCAAGGGCGGGACCATCGTGGAGATATCAGCCCCATAGGCAGCCATCTCCTTGATGGCACTTGAGCGAAGCTGGAAATACTTGGGGCTGGTTGGCATGAAGAGCACCTCAAGGGCGCTGTTGAGCTGCTTGTTGGTCATGGCCAGCTCAAACTCATAGCCGAAGTCCACCAGGGCACGTACCCCCCTGATCATGACCCCTACCCCATGTTCCTGGGCAAACTGCACCACAAGGCCAGGATAGGTGACCACCTCGATGTTGTCGTACCGCTTGAGAATCTCCCTGAGCATCTCCATGCGTTCAAGGGCGGTGAAGAGACAGCTCTTCTGCACATTGTCGGCTACGACCACATACAGCTTGTCATAGAGGGCTGCACTGCGCTCAATGATGTCGATATGTCCATTGGTTGGAGGATCAAACGAACCGGGCAGCATGGCAATATTTTTTGAAGGGGTCATTTCTTGTTTGCCTCCACATATTTCTTCATCGTATCGAAGCTCTCAGGAGTTTCCCAAATGATTTTCTTGACAAAGGAGAACCCGTTTTCCGCATTCGCTTCAACGATTGCGAAGGTCCCCCGTCCAATGTAGCTCACCTTCTGAGCCTCAGTGAGACGCTCATCCTGGCCAATCTTCTCCAGGACACAGTCAAAGTGGCAATAGCCCCCTTGTGGATGGGTAAGGGCACTGGCGATATTCTCTATGACTTTTCCACACAAAGGACAGTCGAGCAGAGGTTCCTCAACTTTCCGTACCGGCAAGGGAGGAAGGTTGCTGTGATAAGGCACCTTTGTCTGGGTAGGCAATAGGGTATTCTTGGGCTTTTTTGCTGCCTCAACCGTACCTTTGGCTTTAGGGCCCCGCTTCTTTCGTTTGCGGTCCCTCTTGCGGTTACTGCCATCACGTTTGCCCTGGTTTGCAGGATTTTGCTTATTGCTCTCTGGTTCCATATGATCCTCTAAACCTACCCTATCCTGTTTTCATCTGATGGGCAAGATGGTCAAAACTAAAAAAG
>CAZGOK010000394.1:0-1822 GCA_964527665.1 uncultured Sphaerochaeta sp. | reverse complement strand
TTTAAGGAGCCTCTTTATGAAAAAAATACCTCTATTCCTTTTGGTCCTGGCACTCTCTCTCGCCCTGTTTGCCCAAGGGGCGGCAGAGAAGCAGATGCAGGACAGCGACTTCTATCGTGCTACCGATGCAAACGGCAGGACTCTGGTGCTCGCAGAAAAGCCGACCTCCATCATGGTAGCTGGGAAAGCCGCGGTCATGCCGGCAAACGCTCTCTTTCTTTTCCCTGAAGTATCAAGCATGGAGCTGCAGCTTTCAAAGACCGACCAGGGACTCGGAGACTTTTTCAATTTGCTTCGTCCCTCGCTGGATGAGCAAGACAGATTCCCCCAAAACGCCAGCGTCGAGGAGATAGCGTCAAAGAATCCCCAGCTTGTCCTGCTCAAGGCCACCCATTTTGAGTCGATTGCAAAAAAACTCGACCAGCTGGGAGTGCCCAACTTTACGATGAACCTGGAAACCTATGCCGATTGGCAACGTGAGATCATGGAGCTGGGAAAGCTTTTGAAGAACACTGGCCGTGCAAAACAGATTCTCGCCCTGTATGAGAGCCGGCTCAAGAATATCACAGACAAGGTAGGTACCCTCAAGCAAGACCAGAAGGTCAGGGTACTTCTTCTCCAAGGGACAAAGGGTGACAATGCAAACGCCTTCTCGATCGCACCCGACAGCTGGATGCAGAGCTGGATGGTCGACCAAGTGGGGGCGAACGCCGTATGGAAGGGTGCCAACACCGCATCCAGCGGCTGGTCAACCGTCTCATTCGAACAGATAGCGGCTTGGAATCCCCAGGTCATCTATGTTGTCAGCTACAAAAGCCCTACAGATCCCTTTATCAAGGAGATCTACAGCTCCTCCCTCTGGAGCGAATTGGATGCGGTAAAGGACAACAACGTCAAGGCTGCCCCTGCAGATCTGATGAGCTACATGCAGCCAGTGTCCAGCTGGATACTGGGAGCTGAGTGGATGGCAAAGGACCTCTACCCCCAGCTATTCACCAGCATGGATATGGAGGAACAGGTACGTTCCTTCTATAGGGAAATGTACAGCATCACAGAGGCTGCAAAGCTCGACTATCTAGTCGGGCGATACAATGCTTCGATAGCATTGAACAGGCGCTGATGAACGCAGAACTATACTATCGCAAGGAACAAAGGCGCAACAGGCATATCCTGTTGCTCCTTGTCACGCTGTTGTTGTTGCTATGCGTCCTCTTCCTGTTTGCAGGAAGATACCCCAAGGCAGGCATCTCGTTCCCCAAGGACCTGGCAACGAACCTGATGATGCAGAACATCATGCTCAATATCCGTCTTCCCCGGATTGTGCTCGCTCTCATTGCAGGGGCCATCCTCAGCGCGGCAGGTTTCACCTTCCAGATGCTTTTTGCAAACCCTCTGGTGGAGCCGGGCTTTTTGGGTGTCAGCCAGGGTTCGGCATTCGGTGCGGCCCTGGTTATCGTAGTGGGTGCCAACAGCTCAGCAATGGTGCAGATAAGCGCCACATTTTTTGGCCTTCTTGCCCTGGCTGCCTCCTATTTTCTTGCCAAGAGATTTCGCTTTGGAGGGTGGCTGCTCAGGCTGGTGCTCTCCGGTATTGCCGTATCGGCAATCTTCTCCTCCGCCTTGGGGGTGGTCAAGCTGGTCGCAGAACCCACAAAGGACCTGCAGGATATCACGTTTTGGATGATGGGAGGCCTTTGGAACAGCAACTGGAAGCAGATCCTCACTGTCATGCCGATAGTCCTTGTCTGTCTTGGCATCCTCTACAGCTACCGCTGGAGGATGAACCTGCTCTCCTTGCAGGAAAAAAGCGCATACTCAGTAG
>CAZGOK010000393.1:0-1823 GCA_964527665.1 uncultured Sphaerochaeta sp. | reverse complement strand
AAGGAGGGGTTGCCATGGGTCTGGGCTACGGCCTTACCGAGGACTTCCCCATCGAGGATGGGCAGCTGAAGGTGAGGTACGGAACCCTTGGCCTGCTCAGGTCAACAGATGTTCCTGACATTGAGGTCCTGCTGGTCCAAGGACCCAAGCAGAATGCCCTGGCCTATGGAGTGAAGGGTGTGGGTGAGCTCTGCACCATCCCGGCAGCCCCAGCCTGCCAACATGCCTACTATCGTCTTGACGGTAACTTCAGAACCTCCCTACCCCTGGCTGATACTGCATACAAGAAGCCTAAGAAGAGTCATTGAGGGATGGCTGGCAACAAGGCATAGAAAAATACGAATAACTGCAAGAAGAAAATATAGTGATGGAGGCCGCATGAGCGGCCTCTGTTGTTGCTCGACCAGAACAAGGTTCAATGCATCGGGTAGAACCTAAGGGTTCAAGCAACCTAGAGACACAACAGGTCTCCATCTTGTCTACAGGAAAGAGAAATATCTAGTTTTTATTGAACTCTTAGTTCCAATAATCGCAAAGTTGGAACTATGGAAACTATCAACAATAACTCACCAAATTGTCTGCCCATTGTAAAATTCATGTGTAAAAGTTTTTCGACTATGGCCAAATAAGTTTTATATTTTTATCTTTTTCCGGTTATAGTCGTAAAACTTATATAAAATTGGGTGTATCTACCGAGAATAATCCCTAATGACGTGTACAGCACACTTGTTGAAGATTACATTACATACGTCTTTATAACTGGTAAATCCGGTCTTTCTCATCACTGAAATCCGATAATTTTTCATCAGCAGAATCCGGAAATTTTTCATCAGTAGATTAGAGTCAGATTCGCCAAATTAATCTGGTAAGAAATGGCAATGTCACACAATCATGATAATCGTATTAGGGTTGGGTTCCTTGTCAAATATAATTCTCAATTTAATTTGAGAAAAAAGGGTTTTGAACCAAAATAAAAAGTGTTTCTAAGAGCGGTGACGAATGACGTCACCGCTTGAAATGTTTAAGTCAGTGCTATGAAGGTCGAAAGGACTGAAAGGTCAGCCTACCCAGATAGAAGGGGCCCTGTTGCACACTCTTGGCCTCGCTCATGGTTCTGTGCATGAGCATCTTGCCTTTTCCCAAGGATGGAGAGCAATCCTCTTGAAGGTTGGTTAGGCAGTGCTATTGTTTGCCTATATATTGGTATAGGAGGGAATTTACCATATCAGAATCGAGCTAGAAGTACACTATTGGTAATCTTCTTTCCATTTGGGTTTCTCGGAAACCATGGTATAGTATGGCTATGATACTCAAACGTGCAACCTATTTAGGATCTGACCATCACCTGCATACCCAGGATATCAGGGTATCAGGCTCGGTTATCAGCCAGATCCAGGAAACCCTGGAACCAGAGGAGAAGGAGCGCATCATCGATTGCTCTTCCTTCATCATCATCCCTGCCCTCGCTGACTGCCATGTCCATACCCCTGACACCTTGTTACGGGGTATCCACCGTGACATGAGCCTCGCTTCCTGGGGTGATGACAGCGAACAAGGCCAATTACAGCAAAGGCTGTACGACTATATAGACACCTCCGTAGGCACAGAGGAGTTCAAGACCCTTGTCCTCTACTCCTACATGCAGTACCTGAGACAGGGCGTCGGCTTTATTGTTGAGACGGGACAAGCTGACAACTCCTCCTCCATCCTGGAAGAGTGTGCCCTTCAGATCGGATTGAAGGCCCTTATCGACTACTATGACGAGTATCCGACCACAAACCCAACCTCTGCGACCATCAGCAGAGGCATACACCTCCCTGAAG
>CAZGOK010000392.1:0-1826 GCA_964527665.1 uncultured Sphaerochaeta sp. | reverse complement strand
CTAAGGGTAGTCATGGAGATGTATGGACTCACTGAACAAACAAAACTATAAAGAAATAATACAGAAAAAAACCTATATCATCTCATTTCAAAAGATGATCCTAGATATTTCTTTTGACTTTATGGGCATCAATCAAGAGAACTTCGACGAGAAGATACTTACCCTCCTTAAAAGAATAGGCATGTTTTTTAAGGTGGACAGAACCTATCTGTTCACCCTAGATCTTGCCAAGAGCACCATGACATATTCGCATGAATGGTGTAACACTGGCATACACCCTGAGGTGAATACAATTGAGGAGATACCTCTGGATGTCTTTCCTTGGTGGCTCGGCCAGCTCGACAAACACAACCTGGTCTATGTTGAAGATGTACATACAATGCCTAAGGAAGCACGCGCAGAGCAGGAACAACTGTTGAGGCAAAAGGTACAATCCTTGATTTCGGTGCCCATAATCCTAGAGGGAAAGATCCATGCATTTATAGGAATTGATTCGGTCAAATCAAAGAAACAGTGGAAAAAAGATAAAATCGAACTGCTGTATAGCATGGCCAATGTCATTTCCAATGGATTGGCTCGAATTGACACAATGAAAAAGATTGACTATATGGCCTATCATGATGCTTTGACCGGCTTGGCCAATCGCTCTTTTTTAACGAAAAAAGTACACAATAGAATTCTTCAAGCCGCCACTCAAAAAACACTGTTTGGTATCATGTTCATAGATATCGACGGGATCAAGATGATAAACGATAATTTTGGCCATGACCAAGGTGATATGATACTCAAACAGGTTGCCACCAGATTAGAGCAGGCAGCAGAAAAATATAATTGTGTCTCCCGTCTTGGTGGGGATGAGTTTATAATCTGTCTGCATGACTATGAGGATGAAGCGTACTTGGAAAGCTATGCATCCCATGTGATTGAAGTTTTCAGCAAACCCTTTATCCTCAGAAGCCAGGAATTTTTCATCACAGCAAGTATTGGGATTTCCCAGTATCCTATGGATGGCTGTGATATTGATACGCTCATCAGGAACGCTGACTTAGCTATGTACAAAGCACAAAGCCTAGGCAAGAATCACTATTATATATGCTCGACAGAGTTGAAGAACGCTACGTTTGAAACCATGACATTGACCAATGATCTTTACTCAGCCATCAAGCGAAATGAACTGATGCTATATTATCAGCCCCAGGTTGATGGGACCACTGGCCAGATTCTGGGAGTGGAAGCCTTGCTACGCTGGAATCATCCTACGCTGGGGATAGTTTCACCCAATAAGTTTATCCCTTTGGCAGAAAAAACACGCCTGATCATACCAATAGGATATTGGGTTCTCAAAACAGCATGCCAGCAGTGTAAGCAGTGGCAGAGAAAAGGGTTGATGCCGATCACGATGGCGGTTAATTTTTCTGTTCACCAACTCCATCATCCGAACATAGTGGAACAGATAGAAAACATTCTGAAAAAAACATCCCTAGAACCGACATACTTGGAAGTGGAGATCACTGAAAGTTTAACTATGGATATTAATGATAGGACAAGAGCTAAATTGGAGAGAATTAAGAATTTAGGAATCTCTTTGTCAATTGATGATTTCGGAAAGGAGTACTCATCTTTGAATCGGCTCAAAGAGTTACCGTTTGATAAGATTAAGCTGGATATGTCTTTTGTGAATGGTATTGGAAAGTGCACCAAAGATGAGGTGATCATCAAGTCAATTATTTTGCTAGCCTCCGATCTTAAGCTTAAAACCATAGCAGAAGGAGTTGAAACAAAAGAGCAAATGGATTTTTTGAAAAGAGCCGAGTGCCAGCAATTGC
>CAZGOK010000391.1:0-1827 GCA_964527665.1 uncultured Sphaerochaeta sp. | reverse complement strand
TGTACACCATCCGCGTCAAAAGCACAACAGGAGTATAGGATAATGAGAGTTGAAAGAGAGAAACGGGCCATCATAGAACCCAAAGTACTGAAAGGTTTCCGTGATTTCCTTCCATCCATGGAGATTCCGAAAAAGGCGATCGTCAACAAGCTGGAAGAGCATTTCTCACTCTACGGCTTCGTGCCCATAGACACCCCTGTCCTCGAATATACTGAGGTCCTGCTGGGAAAGGGAGGAGGAGAGACCGACAAGCAGATCTTCCACTTCCTGGACAACGGCGAACGCGATGTGGCCCTCAGGTTTGACCTCACCGTCCCCTTTGCCCGCTTCTTGGCCCTCCATCAGCACGAGCTCACCTTCCCCTTCAAACGGTTCCACATAGACAAGGTCTGGCGTGGGGAGAACCCCCAAAAGGGGCGTTACCGCGAGTTCACCCAGTGTGACTTTGACATAGTGGGGGTGGACAGTGCCGAGGCTGACTACGAAATACTCTCCATGATGGAGAGCTCCTTTAGGGTGATCGGGGTCACCGACTTCACCTTCTGCATCGCCCATAGGGGGCTGTTCAATGCGTTTTTGGCCCATCTAGGGGTCGAGGACAAAAGTGTGGAGATCCTCAGGATAGTGGACAAGTTGAAAAAGATCGGAGAGGGGGAGATCACCGATCTGCTTGTATCTTGTACAGGGACACAAGAGACAGCTGACAAGATAGTGAGCTACATCACCGTCGAGGATGAAAACGAGCCGTTCTTGACTACCTTAGCGAGGCTGAGTACGTTAGCAGGGGGAGAGACCGAACATACGAGCCGGATGCAGAGCATCTATGGGTATCTGTGCAATGCGGGCATTGAGGCACACTTCAAGCTGGACCCCTCCATCACGCGCGGCCTTGATTACTACACAGGCCTGGTCTATGAGACCTTCCTTACCGCTCTTCCCCACTTCGGCTCGGTGTGCAGCGGAGGGCGGTACAACGACCTTGCCTCTCTGTACACCAAGGAGCAGCTGCCTGGTGTAGGGTCCTCCATCGGGCTGGACCGCCTGCTAGCCGCCCTTGAGGAGCTACAAAGCCCCCTCATACAGAAGGCTAGTTCTGCAGACCTCATCATCTTCTGCCTTGATGCGGGCCTGCGGGCTTGGTATGACACCCTTGGACGGCAGTTCCGCCTTGAGGGGATCGGAGTCGATGTCTACCTGCTGGACAAGAAGATGGGAGCCCAGTTCAAGTATGCAGAGGCAAACCATATACCCTATGGCCTGAGTTGTGGCCAGGACGAGAAGAGTGCAGGGAAAGTAACCCTTAAAAATCTACAAACCAGAGAGATGCACCAGATGATAACCATCGAAGAAGCCATCTCCATACTGAAAAGGAATTAATTTGAAAGATATGAAAATGTTACCTGTGTACCAACACAGGATGGAAATTCTGCAGGCCCTTGATAAGAATCAGGTGATCATAGTAGAGAGCCCCACCGGAAGCGGCAAGACAACGCAACTTCCCATAATCCTCCATGAGGCGGGCTATACCAGCTCGCTGATGGTGGGAATCACCCAACCAAGGCGCATTGCCACCCTCAGCGTTTCGGACTATATCCGAAAACAGGTGAACAGCGGCGATGACTTTGTCGGATACAAGATGCGCTTTGACGACACCACCTCCTTCAACACCCGCGTCAAGGTCATGACCGACGGCATCCTGCTTATGGAGCTGAAGGCCGACCCCCTGTTGAAGAACTACAGCGTCATCCTCGTCGATGAGGCCCACGAGCGCTCCCTGAACATCGACTTCATCCTCGGACTCCTGCAGGATGTCATGAAGAACCGACC
>CAZGOK010000390.1:0-1837 GCA_964527665.1 uncultured Sphaerochaeta sp. | reverse complement strand
TGACAGTGGCTATGGATCAGAGCATGACTTGCTCAAGGCAAAGCTTGCACTGCTGTCGGTAAGGTTTGAACAAGTGCAGCAGTGGCTCTCATATTCCGGCGCTTTTGCAGCCCTTAATGCACTTTGTGGGGTAGAGAATCCTCATATGTAGTGGTATAGTCTCCCTATGGATAAATTTCTAGAGTTACTCAAAAAAGAGATGAGGCCCGCCATGGGCTGTACCGAGCCGGCTGCTTCGGCCCTTGCCGGTGCTAAGGCCGGTTCTCTGCTAGGGGAGATCCCCACCCGGGTTGAGGTTGTCACCAGCCGTGACATGGTCAAGAATGCCATGGGCGTCGGCCTTCCCAACTGCACCTTGAAGGGTATCCAGGCTGCTGTCGCCCTAGGGGTGTGTGGCGGGTCTGTAGAGGCAGGGCTGAGCATCCTCAGTGAGATAGGGGACGAACAGATTCGCCTTGCCAAAAACCTTCCTGTCACCCTTTCGATAAGTACAGAAGTGCCTTCCTTGTATATCAAAGTCACAGCCCATAAGGGTGAACACTCCTCTGTTGCAGTCATCAGCGGCGAGCATGACCGCTTCAGTTTTTTACAAAAGGATGATGAGGTCCTGCTCTCCCTGCTTGTAGACAACTGCAGCTCTATCCTTGAGGCCTCTGATGAAGATATCATCGGAAATGCTACGCTTAAAGACCTGCTTGCCTATGCAAATGCTGCACCCCTTGAGGCCATAGAGCTCTGTCTCGATGCCAAGGATGTGAACCTTGCCATAGCTGAGCATGCAATGCGCAACGAGTACGGCCTCTCAGTCGGCAGGATCGCTGCAGAGAGTCTCAACCAGGAGCCCAGAAGCCTCTCTGAAGCCTTCAGCCTCGCTTCCGCCCTTGCCGCTGCCGCCAGCGATGCAAGGATGGCGGGCTGTCCGCTTCCGGTCATCATCAACAGTGGCAGTGGCAACCAGGGCATCACGCTGACAGTCCCTCTTGCTGTGGTGTCTTCCTACCTGAAGAAGAGTGACGAAGAGCTGGGTAAGGCCCTGGTGCTCAGTGAGCTGGTGGGCCTCTCCCTTACTGCACGCAAGAACCGCCTCAGTGCCCTGTGCGGGGCCTTTACAGCCGCCATAGGCACTGCCTGTGGCTTGGTCTACCTCCTCGATGGGGACCTTGCAATTATGGACCGTGCCATCAACACGATGATAGGCAACCTTACCGGCATCATCTGTGATGGTGCGAAGATGACCTGTTCGCTGAAGATATACTCCTGTGTAGAGGCTGCCAATCTTGCTTGCAAGCTTGCTTTCCGGGGGTACTCCCCTGGCAATGAGAGTGGCATCGTGGGCAGAAGCAGTGGGGAGAGCATGGATTTTCTCTCCAGGATCAGCCGGGAGGGGATGGAGGAGACTGACAAGACCATCCTTTCCATCATGTTGGGAAAGCAATCATGAACTATGTAGCACTGGATTTTGAGACCGCCAACAGCTATGCCGGGGGGGCGTGTGCCGTCGCCTTGGCTCGCTTTGACCAAGCGGGCAATCTGCTGGACTCCTACTACTCGCTCATCAAGCCAAAACACCCCTATTTTGACCCCGGCATGAGTGCTGTGCATAAGCTCAAGGATGAGGATTGCCTGGCCGCCCCCGAGTTTGATGTGTTGTGGCCAGCAATGAGGGATTTTATTGGTCGTGATATCCTTGTCGCCCATAACGCTGCCTTTGATATGGGGGTCCTCAAGGGGTGTTTCGAAGCATACGACCTGGAAGCAAAGGCAACATCATATTTTTGCACGTACACCATAGCAAAAAAAGTGTGGCCCAAGATGCTCAGCTACAAGCTGACCTATC
>CAZGOK010000389.1:0-1841 GCA_964527665.1 uncultured Sphaerochaeta sp. | reverse complement strand
ATCAGGGTCATCGGATCCGCATCAGAGAAGAACCATCAGTACTTGCTCGACCTAGGATCAGAGCATGCCGTAGACTATACGAATCCTACGTGGCCAAATCTTGTTAGGTCCTGGTGGCCAGAAGGCTCCGACGCGGCCCTGGCCATTCAACCTGGTACGGTAAGGCAGAGCATGCAGGTCGTTCGGGATGGCTCTGTTGTCATCACCGTCTCAGGTGATGATCAGATACCCGCTGAACGTTCTATAGCAGTACGTCAGATGCAACACCAGGTTGACACACAACCGGCAGTTCTCTCACTGGTCTCTGATATTGCCCAAGGAAAAATCCGTCTGGTCCTTGAAGAGATCTATCCCTTCAAGAAGGCTCTGGATGCACTACGTAAGACAGAGACAAGACATGCTAGGGGAAAGGTTGTTGTGAGTTTGGAGGAGGGTAACACCTGATCCACTATAGTAGGGAAAATCGTTCTACCTTCCATAATTTCTTGAGCGATTGATGTCGGGACACCACTGATGCTCTGATTTCCTAGCATGATGGTACTGATATGTCTAAGCCTACTCGTATGAAGCCTCCCCATCTGACAGATTCCCTTGCGCTTTACCTTTCCCTTCCTCTTGCTCCTGGATTTTTCTTTTCTGAAGGAGTCTATTCTGATTTGCTCTCTTTTCTCTTTCTTGGTATTCTGTGGAAACCAACTGCAATAGCAGGTATACTGGGTCGAGGAGGAACGAGTGGCACTGATTCCATTTTACAAACCCACCATACGCCGCAAGGATATGGATGCCGTCCTGCAGACTATGGTAGACGAAAGGATAGGTCCGGGAGAACGCTCGCAAGAGTTTCTCAAGCAGTTCTGCCTTCTCGTCGGGGCACAGGAAGGCATTGCACTGAGAAGTTATGTCGATGCCCTCTCTGCCGCCCTGAAGCTCTGCAATATAGGAGAGGGGAGCACCGTTGGGGTGAGCATCCTCTCCCCGATGATATATGAAGCGGTCATTGAAAGCCTAGGGGCGAAGGTCCTCCTCGGTGATATCGACCCCGACCATGGGTGTCTCTCCCTCAGTGAGGCAACACGCTTAGTCTCAGAGGGGGCAACTGCGCTGCTTGTCCATGAACCCATGTGCCAGATCCCCTACGGCTGTGATTATCGCCAGCTTGGAGTTAAGGTGGTGGAGGATATCAGCCAGAGCCTGGAGAGTACCTACGAGGAGAGCAAGGCAGGTTCTTTTGGAGACCTTGTCGTCTGCGCCTTTGAACAAGACAGCCTCATCTCCACCGGTGGGGGATCTGCTCTGGTCTTCAACGACCATGCGTTTGCCCAGCCCTTGAAGAGGCTCTACCAACAGACTCGCTCCTATGAGGAGCTTCCTGACATGAATGCCGCCCTGGGCATCATCCAACTGGCGAACCTCTCCCAGCAGGTGGCCAAGAGGCGGGAGTTCTATGACCTCTTTCGCAAATCCCTGCTGAAGACCCCCCACAAGCTCTTTGGCATAGGAAACATCGACTTCGAACCGAATGGGTACGGCTTTTGCGTCGTGCTGGACTCCAAGGCCGAAGAAGCCATCAAGTTTGCCAACAAGTATCAGGTCTCTGCACAGAAGACCTTTGAGGATAGCCTTGGGACCCTTCATAACCAGCGCTTTGACCTCTATCCCCATGCAGTACCCCCGCTTCTGAGGGCGCTGTCGTTTCCCACCTATCCGTTTCTCAGGCAAGGTGATGTCGAGATGCTGATGAAAGTGCTCTCGCACCTACCCTAAGGAGTACCCATGAAAAAACGAACACTGCACAAGGTGCTCATCATAGCCAACTGGCAAAAGACAGCCTCCCATGAACT
>CAZGOK010000388.1:0-1844 GCA_964527665.1 uncultured Sphaerochaeta sp. | reverse complement strand
TTCTCCGCTTATCAGTCTTGCCCTCTTTTGCCTTCTTTTGCTATCATCAATCCTTTAGATTGCAGGAGGAGAAGAGATGGCATATCCAGATAAGCTTTGGAAAGAAGCAAAACTCCGGTGCAGGCTGAACGAGGATGATATCCGCATCGCCAAGGAGATGGGGCTCAATCCAAAAAGCCTGATAAAGAACATCCCGAGCAAACAACAGCAATGGAAACTGCCAGTGAAAGAGTGGCTGCGAGACATGTGGGATGATCGTCAGGAAAAGGCCGCTAAGAAACGATTGAAAAAACAAGCAGCATTGGAACAGAGCGAAGACAATGTTACAGGAGTACTGTAGATGATTGGCACGATAGAAGAGAACAAACGCATCAGAGGAATTCTGATGAAGCGGGAAAAGGCTGAACTCTCTGACGCTCTGATGCAATTGGCCGATGAATCACCGTCTGCCCATATGCTGGTGATGTCCCTGGCTTCCACGACCCATGAGAAGATTGCATTGTTCAAGCAGAACATCCATGCGATCACCCACCAAGGCCGACGCAGTTCCCTCTCCGGAGAGCAGATCTTGGATATGCTCCACCGTTCACTCGAGTTGCTGGATCCTGAAGTGATGGATCCCAAAGAGGGGCTGACTCTGATGGCTTCCTTCTATGAAACCGACTCCTGGGCTGTGGAATCTACAACAGAGCTCGATTTTGATTTTGAACTGCTCTTTACAGACGCAGGCTTTGAAAAGTTCACTGATTTTGCGACCAGGTGCCCCGATCCTGATTTTGTCATCCAGACTGTAAAGCACCTCCTCCTTGATGATGGATACTGCATGCGTACGATGCTTCTTGATGAAGCCTCCACATATCTCTCGGAGGATGGGGTGAAGGCATTGCGCGCTTGAGGGATGGAATCAGCCGTTTCAGGTGCGATCAAGAGGTATCTATTGCATTGAACACCCTATAAGGTTTGTTAAAAGTATTCTTAGAGAATAATAAAAATATTCTTGAAGTATTAGATATTGCATGCGTTAATGATCGTATAGATAGCTAGAGCTATCCATACGATGGATTGCTCCCATCGAAAAGGAGAATTTTGCATGCAGGAACCTAGGAAAGCACCCATACCTAAGTATAACGAAGTCGGTAGCAGGATCAGGGAATTGCGAGTTTCCCATGCTCTTAGCCAGAAAGCCTTCGCCCAGACGCTGAATATGTCCCAGGGACACCTCTCCAGGGTGGAGAAGGGGGCCGTCATATCAGTTGCCTTGTGCGCCCTGATAGCCGAGAAATTCAACACCACCAAGGAGTATCTGCTCTTTGGTGTCAAAGAAAAACCCTTGGGTGTAACCACCTCTTCTGTTCCTGTGATACCGAATCCAGATACTGAATTCTCTGGGTTTTCATTGGACCAGACTGATTCCCTAGTCAGATCAAACAAGCAGGTGAAGAGGATACTTGAACAGTGCAAGTACGAATATTCCTTCGTTGTAGATGAGATACGGGATATTGACAGCATCCTTGATACTGATGAGCAGCTCTATCCAGCCACATCATACACCTTTGCCATTTCGGTTCGATGTTTGCCTTCTGGGTACCAATGGGAGGCACGTGAGGTGAAGCGTAGTGAAGCCAACCTTGAAGGACTGCAAGACACGTATGATGAAACTGAGCGTAAGAAGCAGATGGAAGGGCAAGGGAGAAAATATACCCCCAGAAAGACAGCAAAGGATACATGCTCGTTTGAGCCATATGCTTTTGAGCTGTATTCCTCCTATGACTTTATAGAGACTGAGTACGGAAGGATCGGAGATATTGCACGGTATAGGGAGGCAAAGGCCCTTGCACTCTATA
>CAZGOK010000387.1:0-1845 GCA_964527665.1 uncultured Sphaerochaeta sp. | reverse complement strand
ACTCCATCTTTGGTGAAAAGGCCAAGGAAGTGAGGGACACCTCCCTGAAGGTACCACACGGTACGGAAGGGACGGTCATCGATATCCAGAGGCTCAAGCGAAGCAACAATGACGAGCTTCCCCCTGGTGTCGAGGAGACAGTCAAGGTCCTGCTTGCAACCAAGCGTAAGCTGAGGCAGGGTGACAAGATGGCAGGACGCCATGGTAACAAGGGTGTTGTCAGCCGGATACTTCCTGAAGAGGATATGCCATACATGGAAGATGGCAC
Source organism: uncultured Sphaerochaeta sp. (assembly GCA_964527665.1). GTDB lineage: Bacteria > Spirochaetota > Spirochaetia > Sphaerochaetales > Sphaerochaetaceae > Sphaerochaeta. Next base: position 1,577 of record CAZGOK010000387.1, on the reverse strand, counting down.
TCCCTTGGATGTCTGTCTCAACCCGTTGGGTGTTCCTTCTCGAATGAACATCGGCCAGTTGATGGAGACCCAGCTCGGTTGGGCCGCTGTCAAGCTTGACAAGTGGTATTCGACTCCTGTGTTCCAGAGCGCATCCATGGCTCAGATCGAGGAGAAAATGCGTGAGGCCGGGCTTCCTGAGAACTCCAAGACTGTGCTGTACAACGGCCATACCGGTGTTCCCTTTGTGAACCCTGTATTCTGTGGATATATCTACTACCTCAAGCTGCACCACCTTGTAGATGACAAGATGCATGCTCGTTCAACCGGTCCTTACTCGCTGGTAACCCAGCAGCCTCTTGGCGGTAAGGCCCAGTTTGGTGGTCAGAGACTTGGAGAGATGGAAGTGTGGGCCCTGGAGGCGTATGGCGCTGCCAATACCTTGCAGGAACTGCTTACCATCAAGAGTGATGATATGAACGGCCGTGTGAAGATTTATGAAAGTATTGTCAAGGGAGAACCCGCTGCCACCGCAGGAATGCCTGAGGCATTTAATGTGTTGGTTCAGGAGATCCGTGGTCTGGCTTTGGATATGTCTGTGTATGACTCCAACGGCAAGCAGGTTCCTTTGACCGAAAGAGATGAAGAGTTAATCGCCAAACAGTCGAAAGGCTCCCTCAACTAATCAGGAGAAGTACGGATGAAGGAAATTCAGGATTTCGATAGCATCATAATAAAGCTGGCTTCACCAGAGCAGATCAAGGATTGGTCGTATGGTGAAGTGAAGAAGCCCGAGACCATAAACTACCGAACGCTTCGCCCCGAGAGGGATGGTCTGTTCTGTGAAAAGATATTCGGCACCACCAAGGAGTGGGAGTGCTACTGTGGAAAGTTCAAATCTATCCGCTATAAGGGTGTCATCTGCGACCGCTGTGGTGTTGAAGTAACCAACACCAAGGTTCGTCGTGAGCGCATGGGTCACATTACCCTTGCCGCCCCCGTCTCCCATATCTGGTACTACCGCTCAGTGCCTTCGCGCATGAGCATGCTGCTGGACATTACCCGCAACTCTTTGCAGAGTGTCCTCTACTATGAGAAGTATGTGGTCATCAACGCTGGGGATACCAGCCTCAAGACCAAACAGCTGCTCAGCGAAGAGGAGTACTGGGAGGCTAGGGAGCAGTACGGTGACTCCTTTGAGGCAGGCATGGGTGCAGAGGCTGTCCGCAAGCTCTTGATCAACCTCGACCTCGAGGAGCTTTCACGTGAGCTTCGCGAACAGATGCGCCTGAAGGCTGACAAGGCCGACAAGCGCTTGCTCAAGAGAATTGAAGTGTGTGAGAACTTCCGCGACAGTGGCAACAAGCCCGAGTGGATGATCCTCACCGTCATTCCCGTCATCCCACCGGATTTGAGGCCTATGGTCCAGCTCGATGGCGGCAGGTTTGCCACCAGTGACCTCAACGACCTCTACCGTCGTTGTATCAACCGAAACAACCGTCTTGACCGCCTGGTCAAGCTCAACGCTCCTGACATCATTATCCGTAATGAGAAGAGGATGCTGCAGGAAGCTGTGGACGCCCTGTTTGACAACTCAA
>CAZGOK010000386.1:0-1851 GCA_964527665.1 uncultured Sphaerochaeta sp. | reverse complement strand
GGGGCTCCTCAAAACAGACACATCAAGGTACATCGACAGCATTGAGAGGGAATACCAGAAAAACCACCCGGATGCCCAGATGGTCTTTGATTTCCCCCCAAATCCAGAGCTTGATGACAAGGAACCTGCACAAGTGTCGATATACAGCAGACTGAGACAGGCCAAGGAGGATGCGAAATGATATTTGAGGATGCATTTGGAATGAAGGAAACCCCGTTTTCCAATTCGATACCTGAAGAACACATGCTTGAGAACGAGATGTTCACGGAGACGCTCGCAAGGCTTAGGATTGCTGTTGAGGAAAGGATGTTCTGTGTGCTGACGGCACCGTCAGGATGTGGGAAAAGCACTGTCCTCAGGAAGCTCAGGTACTCGCTGAATCCCCGAAAGACAGAGTTCCTGTACATTTCAGACTCGCAGCTGACACCGAGATGGATGTACAACAAGCTGCTCGAGCAGGTGGGGTGCAGAGGATATTTCTACCGTGGAGACGGGAAGAAGGCCTTGCATGAGAAATTCTCCGTATTGCGGGATATTGAGAAGAAGGACATCTGTTGCGTAATAGATGAGGCGCACTTGCTTTCGCACGAAACCATTGAGGAGCTGAGGTTCTTCCTGAATTGCAATATGGACAGCCACACTCCGGTTTCGCTTGTGCTTTCGGGGCAACCGGAACTGAAGGAAAGGTTGCGGAGCAACGTATTCACAGCCATACGGCAAAGGGTAAGCATCGTGTGTTCGCTGAAGCCGTTGGACAGGGTGCAGACCGGCAAATATGTCGAGACCCATCTCAGGTACTCTGGCTGCGAGGATACCGATGCCTTGTTCAGCCCGGAGGCCCTGGACGTTGCCCATGGATGGTCCTCGGGAGTGCCGAGACTCATAAACAAGGCCTGCACGCAGGCGCTTGTCAGGGCTGCAGGGTTGCAATGCAACCATGTGAACGCCCAGATGATGGATGATGCCATAAAGACGGAGTTGCTTTAGGAGGGCTGGACAATGGAGACGACCATAACCACCCAGGATGACTGCGAAGCGATGATTATTCAGGTACAGGATGAAGAGATACTATTCTGGAGGCATTTTGCCAAGGACCTGAGGGGGATCCTAGGTGATTCGGCTTTCAAGGCTGTCCTTTTCGGTTCCCTGCTCAGGCACAGAAACCATGTCGACTATTATAACCTTGATGAGCCTATCCTAAGCTTTCTTGACATACGGCATTGGGAACTCGATGAGTATAGGGACCGTCTTCCTGCATGCTTGCAGGCAGGGATGGAGGAGGCAGGACGATGATGCTTGACGAATGGAACGAGCTGAGCTTCACCCTCCTGCCAGGTGACGACCCTTCGCAGGCTGTCATGGAACTGAACTCCATGATAAGCCATTTGCAGATGCATGCAGTCATTGGGAAGGATGACGGGGGCAATGCTGTGCTCAGCATCCAATACAATGATGCATTATGGAGTGATGCCAAGAAAAGAAAGGCTGGACGAAGGCCAAAGCTCGAGCCCAAGAAAGTGACCTTTGGGGAAGCGCGGTCAATGCACTATGCATTGGGTGCGAAGGAGGCGGCCTCAAGGCTTGGCATGCCTATTTCAACATTCTACCGGAAGCTGAGCGAGATGGAGTACTGCAATAACGATGAGCCTTTTAGTTCCTTCTGATGATATGATGAGCTGGGTCCCTTTGGGGGCCTGGTTTGTTTTTGGATTCATGATTTTATTATTCTCGAATTAAATCGAGAATGTGCCACTGTTTTGGCTATTTTTTTTCAGCTCTTTGAAACTTTTACGGACGACAATTCAATTGAGCAATATGAGGCGGCACTTGTGAGCAGTAACTGGCATTGGA
>CAZGOK010000385.1:0-1861 GCA_964527665.1 uncultured Sphaerochaeta sp. | reverse complement strand
CGTATGTTCTGGTGACCCCATATACTGTAGCGAAAAGTCGTACAGGAGGGGTCTTGTCCAGACTCTTATCACGCATATCGTTGGAACTTGTTGGCGCTCAGATGATCGCCATGGATCTGAAGATAGCTCAAGATTATGCTTCGATAATCCGCACACGGGAGAAGGCAGAAAGCTTCATCGCCTCTGTCATCCTCGGTGATTATGTTGAACAAAATCTCGCACCGTCGGGCGGGTACCGCCACCGATCACTGCTGCTGGTATTCCGCGGAGAGGACCCTTGTACCGAGCTCGCTCAGGTATGTGGTGCTTTCCAGCCCGACTACAGTGCTGTTGAGATGGTCACCGGCCAGTCAATTCGCGACACCTATGCCGACCTGATCTTCACCGATGAGCAAAAGACTACCGTCTCCTACTTTGAGCCGGCAGTCCTCACCGCCCTGACACAAAGTGAGGCCGATACCACGCTCTCGCTCTTTTCCTCTTGGCTTCCTGAGCAGAAGAACATCATTGAGACCAGACACAAGACCGACAGCACCGAAAGGACGCTTGTCATCATCAAACCGGACAACTGGAAGTACGCTTCCTCACGCCCCGGCATGATCATAGACATGTTCTCCAGGACAGGACTTCGCATCATAGGCATCAAGGTGCTCAGGATGTCAGTTGCCCAGGCCCTGCTGTTCTATGGGCCCATCAAGGACGGCCTCAAGAAAAGACTTGCCCCTGTGTATGGCATGCAGGCACGCGAACTCCTTGAAAGGGACTTCAACATCCTGCTTCCAGACCAGCTTCAGGACATCCTGACCGAAAGCTTCGGGGACATGTACTCCGAAGAGCAGTTCGAAACCATCGTCGAGTTCATGTCGGGCATAAAGCCCAGCATCTGCGAGGAGAAGAACCTGGAAAAGGCAGGGCTTGTGCAGTCCATGGTCCTCGTCTATGAAGGGATAAATGCTGTGGAAGAGATCCGCAAGGTCCTCGGCCCCACCAACCCGGAAAAGGCGCCGGCAGGAACCATCAGGCGCGAGTTCGGCACAAACATCCGTGTCAACGCCGCCCATGCCTCGGACAGCCCCGATAATGCAGTCAGGGAGATGGAAGTCTTGAACATGGAGAACAATCCACTCGCTACCCTGCTCAAGGAGTACATCACCCCTTCGATGCCTCCTAGAGTAGTCGCTTCTCCCCCTCCAGCGCTCTGAGATGGGTCGCATCCTGGGTGACCTCCAAGGTCCCCAGGTAGGAGTCATCCCCAGATCGTACTGCGAAGTACTCGATGTGGACAAACTTCCCCCCGACAGTCAGATAGAACTCTGCACAATCCTCACTTCCTTCCTTGAAGGAGGTGAGGATTTTCTCTACGGTACCCACGCTCTTCGGGGGGTGGCAGTTCTGTACCAGGCGCCCTATCACCTGAGGCGAGCGGGGAAATATCCTATGGGGAGGATCGGAGTAGAACGCCACGCGGTCATCACTATCTATGAAAGCGATATCCAGGGGCAGCAGCTTGAAGATGAGTTCCAACAGAGAAAAATCCAGGGTGCCGGTAGGAGAGATAAAAAGGTGTTTGGCCAACTCCTTTTTGTCGATCGTGGCAGGAACAGAAAGTTCTGTGTCTTCTACCATGCTGCTGTACGCAACAGGGAACAGTATCTCCCTTTCACGGTAGAGCAAGGTCTGCACAAGGAAGAAGAACTGTCCGAAGGTCTTCCAAAACAGTGCAAGCGTATCATGCTCAACGAGTACTTCCTTTCTTAGGGCCAGAGCCCTGTCCTGCAAGGCCCACATCAACTTTACACAGCTGTGGCGGGCCTGTGTTTTCTCAAAGAGCGGGAACAGCTCGTTTTGTAGCCTGACATAG
>CAZGOK010000384.1:712-1862 GCA_964527665.1 uncultured Sphaerochaeta sp. | reverse complement strand
CCGGGCTGTCGATGGAATCTCCTTTGATGTATATCCGGGGGAGACCTTGGGAATTGTAGGGGAGTCCGGCTGTGGAAAATCCACAACCGTACGCTCCATAGCCCAGCTTCACAAACCCACCAGCGGCAGCGTCATATTCAACGGCATTGACATGGTCAAGGCTGATACCAAAACCATGCTCAAGGCCAGGCAGGACATGCAGCTGATATTCCAGGACCCCTATGCCTCGCTAGACCCGCGCATGACAGTGCGCTCGATCATCGCAGAGCCAATGGTCATCTACAACAACCGCAAACTGTTGCCCCAGCCTATGACCTCACACGAGATGGAGGTAAGGGTAGAGGACCTGATGGAGCGTGTCGGCCTGAACAAGGCTTTCAAGAACAGGTACCCCCATGAGTTCAGCGGGGGTCAGCGCCAGAGGATCGGCATTGCACGAGCTCTGGCCCTCAACCCCAAGATTATCTTGGCTGACGAGCCAGTATCGGCTTTGGACGTCTCTATCCAAGCACAGATATTGAACCTGCTTGGTGATTTGCAGAAGGAGTTCGGCCTAACCTACCTCTTCATTGCCCATGACCTGGCGGTCATACAGCACATCAGCACCAGAATTGCAGTCATGTATCTGGGAAAGATTGTTGAAGTCTCTGAATCTGCACAGCTCTACGACAGTCCAAAGCATCCTTATACTGTCGCATTGCTCTCTGCAGCTCCCATCCCTGACCCCAAGGTGGAGCGCGAGCGCAAGCGCATCATCCTTACTGGGGATGTGCCCTCACCGGACAAGGAACGTAACGGCTGTTACTTCTATGACCGCTGTCCCAAGAAGATGCCCTGGTGCTCGTGCCACATCCCCCCGATGTTTGACATCACAGACAAGCACCAGGTTGCCTGCTGGCTCTACAACAAGGAAGACTTGAGCAAGATCAGCATGGAAGATGCCCTCGCCGATGCTGCAAAGCACGTCGTTGAGCCGAAAAAGCGCAAGTAAAAAAGCGCAAGCAAAGGCAACCATATCGTCCCTAGAAACCAAGGACACTCATCGGCGATGAGTGTCCTTTTTCATCCTTGCAGAACCAGAGGAAACGAAAAGGCTCTTCAGTCAAGATCCCTCAGTCCGACATGGATATCCATATCAATTGGCCTATCG
>CAZGOK010000384.1:0-702 GCA_964527665.1 uncultured Sphaerochaeta sp. | reverse complement strand
CCTATCGACAGAGAGGGGCAAGCCACTGACGGCCGCGATGGCCTGCACTGCGGCCTCGGTCCTGCCGGCGGAGCTCTTCTCTGCGGTGATCTCAATGACGCGCGAACTGCCGTCTGTCAGATGGAGCGAGAAGACCATCATTGCCCTGAACTTTCTTTTTGTCGGCTTTGCATCCTTGTCAGTAGATCCACGGACAAAATGGTCCAACCTGAGGTGGGCGACCTCGCTGAAGAGGATGACCTCTCTCTTGCCAAAGGGGCCGAACCCATAAAATGAACGCACCTGCCCCCTCTCCCTGTCAAAAACCCAGCTGTCTCGAAAGACAGAGCCCGACAGGGAGAACAGAAAGAGCAGAATTAGGTGCCACATGGAAAACAGGGGAACCCCCTCGCTTGCATTAAGGGCCAAACCCCAGAGCAAGAAAAGCGTAAAAGTCCAGCAAGCCAGGGTAAAGGCCAGGCTGACCGTATAGGAAATGCCATCTCTGGTCTTCTTGGTTGTGTGTCTCACCCTCTCATACCTCCCGCGTACCCTTACAAATATAGTTGAAAAAGGGTGGCAGGTCATCTGTTCGATTGCATATTTTCTGGATAGATATGCTAAAACTGTAAAAACACCCCATATTTAGGCTTTTAGTGCTATTTTGTCGATTGAACACATTTGCCTTTTCTCTTGATTCGTGGTTTAATGTAGATTATCCTA
>CAZGOK010000383.1:0-1867 GCA_964527665.1 uncultured Sphaerochaeta sp. | reverse complement strand
GTCAATACATTTAAATATAAAACAGTAAAAAGTATGAAATATAAAAAATAAGATAAATAATTTGTTTGTATATAACGATTAAGCAATTTATTTAATTTTTATACTTGTGACACTATAAAGACTAAAGCAAATTAGTTCTACCAATATCAAAATTAATATTACTCAATCTAGGAAGATAAAACTCTTAGTATGTCTAAGGTATGGCGTAAGATGGTATCCACCTTCCTTACAAAGGCTTTCAGTAATTGCTTACCCTGTTTGTCTTTCACTTTCTGATCAAGCCTTTCTCTTGTATTTTCCCCAACGGTGGATGATCATTCATCGGTGAAGATACACGTGGATAGATGGTTTCCAATAGGTCACTATGTGACACGAGATGACTTTAGATTGGCGGTTACAGAGATGAAGAGGTGATGTACAGCTCTGATCTCCATTGCAAGCTTCTCTCCACTGAGTAGCGTATTGGGGATGACGAACGATCGAAGCTATGCCTGTAGCCCGGGGATACCTTCTTTACTGAGTGCTCTGCACCGTTTGTAAGGCTTGCTTACTTTTACCCAAATGAATCCCGTACTATCTCAGGGCCTAGTCTCCCTGGTAAGTGAGTGAGAGGCAGTCCCTGTTTCTGGGCTTTGCCATCACTGTATAGAGTGGACATCTCTAGCTGGTAAGTCTTGAGGTTGAAAGACTCCATTTTCTTCTCTGGCTCTTCAGCTTCTTTGTGGCTGTGGATATTTCTGAAAGAATCCTTTGATAAAGAGTCCTAATTAATTGGATTTATGTATCTATCTCCTTAAGAAACTACGTGCAAGGCTCTGAAAGAGGGTTCCTGGGTGGTACTGGCTTTGTGCAGCATTGTATCTCCTTGAATGCAGGAATGCTTGTTTTAGGATAAAAAAAAGCGCCCTAAAGAGGGCGCTCCTTGTTAGTAAGGACCCCTGTCTAAAGCATCATCTTCAGTAACATGGGGAATACGACCACATTTCCAATGGAAGCGCCGAAACTTGTCATGAGGAATACCAGGAGGATATGCAGGACCCTGTTCTTGTACCATCCCTTTAGGGAGATGGCATCGTCACTGAGGTTCTCAAAGTCCTTTACCTTGGGCTTGCGTAGCGTCGCTTGCATAAGGCCGCTGACCATACCGATGCCAATGCCTGGGTGCAAGCTAGTTAGGGGGGCTGACAATATGCTTACCAGGGTGTTCAGGGGGTGGGCTAGGGAGAGGATGGCCCCTAGGGCTGTAAAGGACATGTTGACGGCAAGCCAGTAGCCGAACATCCGTATCCCCTCCTGCTGGCCAAAGTTAATGAAGCCGTAGGCAAGGAAAGCGATGATAAGGATGGGGAAGGACCAGGAGAGTATTTTCCCTCCCTTTCCAGGTGGGGGTACATCGGTGATATCGTCCAGGTTTGTCTCTAGTTCACCACTTTCCAACTTTTCCATCGTCTTTATGATGCCACTCTGGTGCCCTGCCCCGATGACGGCAAGCTTCTTGTCCCCTGGGGCGAGGTAGATGCTGGTTGCAAGGTAGCGGTCGCGTTCATCGATGAGGACGGTCTTGACTGCAGGAAGTTCCTTGGCCATCTCGTCCATCATGCTCTGCATGACGTCGCCTTTCTTCAGTTCCTCCAGATCTTCTTTGGAAATCTCTTCATTGCTGAAGACAGCGGAGATGATGGTGGCGATGAGCTTTGCCTTGTTCCACAGGTTGGACAGTCTCCAGGCCCGCTTGAAGGTGATCTGGATATCGCGGTCGCACAGCGAGTAGGGGATCTCCCTCTCCTTTGCTATGCGTGCAGCTCCAAGGATCTCTTCGCCGGGTGCGCTGTCTGTTTGGTTGCCCATGCGTTTCTGAAAAGAGGCG
>CAZGOK010000382.1:0-1870 GCA_964527665.1 uncultured Sphaerochaeta sp. | reverse complement strand
GTCATCGCCTGTGAGGATACCCGGCACACACAGACCTTGCTGCAAAAGTACGACATCCAGAAGCGCCTCATCGCGTGCCATGCACACAATGAGACCAACTCCGCCCAGGGCATCGTCGCCCTGATGGAAGCGGGCAATGACATCGCCTTTGTCAGCGATGCCGGCACCCCCGGCATCAGCGACCCGGGTCTTAGAGTGGTCAAGGCTGTGCGTGATGCCGGCTTTACCGTAGTCCCCATCCCAGGACCCTCAGCGGTTGCGACCCTGATCAGTGTTGCAGGGTATGTGGGCAAAAGCTTTACCTTTGAAGGCTTTCTCTCCCCCCGCAAGGGCAGAAGAACCAAGCGCCTCACCGAGCTGCTTGGACGCAACGAAGCCTTTGTCATTTATGAATCTCCCTTTAGGATTGTAAAGACGCTGGATGAACTATCGGTCCTTGATCCTTTGCGCCAGGTGGTGGTGGGACGGGAGATGACCAAGAAGTTTGAGGAGTTTTTGACCGGGACAGCGAGTGAAGTCTCGGCAACCCTCTCTTCCCGGCAGGCGATAAAAGGGGAGTTTGCCCTCTGTATCGCCCCTATTGAGGCATCAGAAGGCGATGATAACGATAGCGAAGCTTAGGACACTGAAGGATCGCACCTGCGTTCGCAAGTGCGCCTCTCTCTTTCATGAGCAGGCACAGCTCATCTTGCAAGGCAATGAGCCTGACCATGCCTATATAGCAGGTCTTTGCTCACTCTTTGATTCTTCTCAATTCCATACTGTACTGGATGACAAGCAGCTCCTTGCTCTTCTATCCCTCTCCAGCTCCCTAGTCCCTGCATCCGGTGCATCGCTTCCCTTTATCCTGGAAGACCTGCACCACGCTTTGTTGTCTGCACTGGGAAGCGAACCCTCGGATTGGGACTTTGTGGACAGGCAGGGATCTTTGGATGCATCGCTGCGAGTGGTGCTTCCCCATACTCTCATACTCGACCGCTTGCGTTCCCCCTTCAATGTGGGCTCGATCTTCCGCAGTGCCGATTCGTTTGGCATACAGGAGATCTGGGTGGTGGAGGGGACTGCATCTGTTACACACCCCCGCGCTGTCAAGAGCGCACGGGGATGCATCGATACCGTCCGGTATCAGTATTTCTCTGAATCGGATCTTATTGAGAAGCTTACTGAGAATGGTACTCCTCTATTTGCCCTGGAGCTGGGAGGAGAGAGCTTGGAAAGCTTTCCCTTTCCCTCCTCTGGAGCTGCCGTCATAGGCAGCGAGGAGATGGGGGTGAGCCCCGCCTTGCTCGCTTTGTGTGACAGCAGCCTAGGAAGGGTCTCCATCGCTTTGGGAGGGACCAAGGGCTCGCTGAATGTATCGGTTGCCACCGGCATCATGCTGCAGAGGTGGTATGCTACGACCTGCTAGAGGTCACCGCCTGGTACATCTTCCTGAGCCTGTCCTCGATCTCGAAGTTGAAGTTCCCCGCACTGTAGTTGCCCTTGGCATTGCGTACCCCGAAAGGACGTCCTGTCAGGATGCGCATCCCCTCATCGATGGTGGTGATGGGGTAGATATGGAACTTCTTCTCCCTGATGGCCTCAAGGACCTCATAGGAGATTATCAGGTTGCGCAGGTTCTGCACCGGGATGATGACCCCCTGCTTGCCGGTAAGGCCGGTGGTGAGGCAGGTGCGGTAGAACCCCTCGATCTTCTCGTTGATCCCACCCACCGGCTGGATCATACCCATCTGGTTGACCGAACCGGTAACGGCGATGTCCTGACGAACAGGAAGCTCGCCTATGGCCGAAAGCAGGGCATAGAGCTCCGAGGATGAGGCACTGTCCCCATCGACCTCTGCATAGGACTGCTCAAAGGCAATGCCTGCAT
>CAZGOK010000381.1:0-1879 GCA_964527665.1 uncultured Sphaerochaeta sp. | reverse complement strand
ACATGGATTGTACACCAAAAAAAGGGGGTTTGTCTAATTTTATTTTGTTATTTTTACGTATTGAGCAAAATCATCGCCCTATGTTGCTGGATAGGCATAAATTAACGAATTAGAAAATATATTTATGCACGTACTATTTTTGATAAATCCAAGACATTATTGTTCACAAAGGATACTTTAATTGTGAATATTCATGGATATCATGTAAAATATTATGCAGGCTAATCACTACTATTTGCATTGTTTCAACAGCTTCTGCTCAGTTCCTCAGGATACAAGCACTACCCTGATGTTTTATTTCTAAGAGCTTAGATAAACTGTAGCAGGTAATCCTAAAGCTTTAAAAACCAAGCAAAACACTTGAAGTAATCCAAATACAATCAAAGCATACACCTTTGCAACACAGAATTTCAACCGCTTTGAACTAAAAATCACAACCTTTTCACTACAATGAGAGGGAATGCTAGCTAGTGTCTGGTTGGATCACTACATACCACCAATCAAATATCCAGAAAAGATTAGGCTACAGATCTCCGGTAAAATACCGTTGATCCATAGCCTAAGCAGTAATAACTCTAACAGGGAGAGTAGTTCAGATGAACTAACCCCCTAACAGTCATTTTGTCAAATAGCTGATTAGAAAGACCGTATAGGACGAACCTTATTTTCGTCAGTTCTTGCCATTTCGCGTTTACTCCCCGAAGCGTTATTATTAATGAAGCTCTGAGCCCAAGCTTTATCTGTATCCGACGCAGACGAACTCCAATACATAGCTTCTGAAAAACCTCCTATTATAACTCTATTTTTATACATCTCGTCCAATTCAGCCTTCGATGGAAGAAACCAGTCAGAATATCTAACCGAATTCTTTGTAATGGAAAGATTATTACACCAATTCGCAGCACTGGTGGTGTCAGCAGCAATTATAGTTGTATTATTTTCTCCGGTTCCAATAACAGATTCTGTCACTAGTACTCCATTAGCACCCCATGCTTTGGTACGAGTCATAATAGCAGGAGCAACTTCGTAGTAAGTCGCATTTACAACGAGAACATCGGTTATATAGAATATCTTTCCGCCAGCAGGACCAGTATCACCTATTACGTATGGGCTCCATTTCGCATAGAGGCTCACAGAGGAAAGCTTGTCCCAGCTCTTAGCACTTACCATCGCATCAGTATAATACTGTGTGCCTGCTCCGAGTTCTTCATCATAATATCCACCGAACGTATTGCCATACTTTGTTGGCGCAGTGGCTGTAGGCATAGCTGAACCATAGGTTGCGTTAACCGATACACTTCCACCAGTTCCATCCTGTCGATCAAGAGTAACTGCATATTATATTTCGGTCCAATTTGCATAAAGTCTTTCAGAGGAAAGCTTGTCCCAGGACTTAGCACTTACCATCTCATTAGTATAGTACTGTGTGCCTGCTCCGAGTTCTTCATCATAATACCCATCAAACGTATAACCAGTCCTAGTCGGTGCAGTGGCAGATGGCATCGCTGAACCATAAGTTGCGATCACCGATGAACTTCCACCAGTTCCAGACTGACGGTTTAGAATTACTCCAAATGTGTTAATCCATTTTGCATAAACCGGAGTATCGGAAGCCTTGTCCCAGTTTGTCACGCTTCCCATCGAGGCATCATAATACTGTGTGCCTCCACCTGACACTTCAGCATAATACCCACGGAACGCATACCCAGCCTTAGTCGGTGCTGTAGCAATTGGCATCGCCGCATCAACGGTTGCTGTCACCGTTCCACTTCCACCAGTTCCTCCCTGTCGGTCAAACGTGACAGTATACGTAGCGGGGTCCCCTCCCCCATCCTCACATGAAACGAACACAAGAGACAGAACCGATAAAACTAAAATC
>CAZGOK010000380.1:0-1879 GCA_964527665.1 uncultured Sphaerochaeta sp. | reverse complement strand
TGGGCCATGAGGCCAGTGGTGTCATTGAGGAGGTGGGGTCCTTGGTGAAGAACTTTACCAAGGGGGACAGGGTAACCTTTGACTCCACCATCTGGTGTGGAACCTGCACCTTCTGCCAACAGGGAAAGGTGAACCTTTGCAACAATAGAAAGGTCTTGGGAGTAAGCTGTGACGAATACAAGCAGGACGGGATCTTTGCAGAGTATGCCCTCATAGAGGAGCGAATCCTCTACAAGCTTCCTGAGGGTTTGGACTTCATCCAGGCAGCTATGGCAGAGCCTGCAGGCGTTGCCGCCCATGCCATTGGCCTTGCACCTCCCCTTCTGGGCGAGGATGTGGCAGTGGTGGGAACGGGTTTGATAGGCCTGCTCATTCTCAAGCTTCTCAGGCCTGTCACCAGCGGTCTTATCTTTGCCTTGGAGACAGACGAAAATAGGAGAGCGAAGGCCCTCTCTTGTGGTGCTGACTATGCCCTCGATCCCAGGGACCCAAATCTCGTACAGGCAATTGCTGACCTTACAGACGGGGCAATGCTGGACAAGGTGTATGAGGCTGTCGGAGCGACAGAGCCTATCAACACAGCACTTGATGTGGTGAAGAAAGGCGGGACTGTGGTGCTGGTAGGAAACGTGAGTCCGAAGGTCGAACTTCCCCTACAGAAGATTGTGACAAGACAGGTTCGCATGCAGGGAAGCTGCGCCATCAGTGGCGAGTACCCTGCAGTCATCAAGCTCATGGCCTCCGGCAAACTTGTAGTCGATGACCTTATCAGCAAGACGGCCCCCCTCAGTGAGGGCCAGGTGTGGTTTGACAAGCTCTACAACCGAGAGGACAACCTGTTGAAGGTTGTACTGCTTCCCTAATAAACAAGGAAGGATACTATGGTACGATACGCGCTCATTGGATATGGAAAAGTTGCACATGTGCATGCCAAAGCACTCAAAGAGGCAAAAGACAGTGAATTGGTAGCTGTATGGGGCAGAAACAAGGAGAAGGCAGAACTCTTTGCAAAAGAGTGGGGCATCCTCGCCTTCACCGACATGCAGAAGATGATAAGTGAGGCTAAGGTCGATGCTGTAGTCATCACCACCCCACACCCCGCCCATAAGGAAAATACTCTTGAAGCCTTGAAAGGTGGTGCCCATGTCTTGGTCGAAAAGCCCATGGCCCTCACCGTCGCTGACTGCCAGGAGATGATTGCCTGTGCCAAACAGGAAAAGAAGAAACTTGCTGTCATCAGCCAGCGGCGCTGGTTCCCTTCGAGCCAGAGGATCCATAAGGCAATTGTGGAGGGAAAGCTGGGTACGCCCATGATCGGGCAAGTCACCATGCTTGGCTGGAGGGACGAGGAGTATTACAACAGTGATCCTTGGAGAGGCAAGTGGGACAAGGAAGGCGGTGGGGTCCTCATTAACCAAGCTCCCCACCAGCTCGATCTTTTGCACTGGTTCCTAGGTCCGGTCAAGGAAGTCTATGCCCAGTGGGACAACATCAACCACCCCTACATAGAGGTTGAGGATACCGTAGTCGGAACAGTGCGTTTTACAAGCGGTGCGATAGCCTCCATCCTGGTATCGAACTCTCAGAAGCCCGGCATTTATGCAAAGGTCCATATCCATGGCTCGAATGCCTATTCTGCTGGAGTCCAGACTGATGGGGGTGCGATGTTCATTGCAGGCAGAAGCGGTGTGGTAGAGCCTCCTTACAATGACCTGTGGACCATTGAAGGGGAGCAGAAGATGCTCGAGGTATGGAAGATGGAAGACATAGCCTTCTTCAAGACCATTGACGCTGTAGGGCACTTCTTCCGCCTCCAACTTGAGAACTTCACCCAGGCAATCCTGACCAATACCACCCCGGTTTCCTCTGGAGAAGAGGG
>CAZGOK010000379.1:0-1889 GCA_964527665.1 uncultured Sphaerochaeta sp. | reverse complement strand
CTAGTACAACACTACTGACTGCACCAGGCTAAAGAACGCTTCGCTGCCCTTGATAGCATACATACCAGTAGCAACCTCAGCGGCCTTTGGTCTTGCCTTGAGGGTGCAGACACCCCGCGTAGCAAGTATCTTCCTGGTGAACGTACTGAACTCTTCGATGAAATCCTCACTCTCTGGGTAGGCACTGATAATGGGAGTGGGGAATAGCTTGAGCATCTCTATGGCATAGCTACGCAGAGGAGCCCAATGCTTGCCCTTGTGTAGGAGTACCCAGAAAAATGAGTTCATCAGGATATAGGGTAGATCCTTCTCAGAGGTAAAATAGTTCACAAACAGGTTTTCTATGTAGGTGGCAAAGCCAATGCCCCTCACTTCATCGAAATAGGCTCCATTGGTGAGGATGACAAACCCATCAAAGGCTTCCCTGCCGTCAGCGAGCACAAACACCTCCTGATCGGTCAGATGCAAGAAGAAGTTCATGCGAGTCTGAAAGGAAGGGTTGGGACAGCCTGTAAACTCAATTTTCCGGTCTGATTTCTTGACATTATAAGTTTTTACAAACTTGCCCAAGGTCTCTTGGATAACCTCATCCACCTCTTCTGTGTCCACGTTGTCATCCTCATCAGATAACGCTTCTCTGCCCTGCCTTTCCCAGTAACGACGAACATATTCCTTGATATCATCTTCAGTAAAGGCATCACTCTCTTCGATCGCTTCTTCCTCCTCTGGCCTATACTGTATGAGGGTATCGAACTGTTTCCAGGGAAGGGGTAAGCCTTCATCGTTCAATAGCACCTCAAGGGCAAGGAAGATGGAGACCTCAGGGTCCTTTGGAAGCTGTAGCTCAGGGTAGGCACGGTTCAGCAAGGTGGAGAAGATACCGTAGGAAACCTCCGAGTTGGTTACAAGTCCCATCTTTCCTGTACTCGTCTCCCGTACCACAGTCCCTCCCATCATAGGAAGCTCTTCAGGGAGTATCTCAGCATTGGGGATGCCCTTCATGCTGGCAGTAGGGCCATCGAAGAAGAACTTCTGCTGTTCACCCAAGGTAACGGTCACCCATTCCCCTTCAAGCCTCGATAGATCGAAGTCCTTCAGGGTAAAGGGTTGCCACGTCTTTCTCAGCTTGTACTCCTTATGCATCGGAATGCTTACTGATGAGAGGAGATCAAGCTTGAAGAAGCGGAAATAGTGGTTGTTGATGACAGTATTCAAATCTCCTTCTGACTCGAACATCGAGCAGTAGAAGCGTAAATCCCGAGCAGAGAGAGGGTAGTACCTGATCATAGCCGCTGTCTGCATGCACTTGCCATTGGGAAGCAGGAGACAGAGATAGTGCTTGTCCTTCGTCTTGCTGGCCTGTTGCATGTCACACAGGGCTGTGGAGTACACAAGGTGCTTTTCCCCGCTTAAGAGGTCAACAACTGTCAGAAACCCCTGTTCGTCCATCATCTGGTCGATGGCAAAGAAGCACCAGAAGCCGGGGTGTGCACCCCAGTATGCAAGGGTAGCCCGTGCCTTGCTGGTCAAAAAAGATCCTCTCTGGGCAAGCATCTTCTTGATAGCCGCTCCATCAGTAAGTACTTGGGCATAAAGATAGCTTGCTGCACTGGAGCTCCCATAGCCATCAGGGGTATCTTCTTCCCTATCGAGGGCAATGAGGCTCTGTACGACCTTCTTGACTTGGGCAGTGCTCTTCTTCCAATCCAGTAGGAGTGGTTCAATGCTTTCAAAGTTCCTAATGGTCTGGGTGCAGACGCTCCTGATGGTTTCGTAGGTGTTCATAGGGATATTCTACAGGAATTGGGGTAAAAGGGAACAAAAAAAGGGGGGGAATGAAAAAGACGATGCACAAAAAGATGGGTAAAAGGAAAATTCCCTTTGTCGAA
>CAZGOK010000378.1:0-1892 GCA_964527665.1 uncultured Sphaerochaeta sp. | reverse complement strand
AACTTGCTGGACTAGAACATCATTTATATCGGCAAAGACCCTATAGGCCCCATAGGTGGGGCTCATGATGATGGCCTTATCCTTTCCTGGATTACAGAAGCAACGAAACAAGTTGTCGATGATCTCGTCGCTGCCATTGCCTATCACCGTCTGGGCAAACGGAAGGCCCAACACCTCATCGAGGGCCTTTCGAACCTGGGTGCACAGGGGGTCGGGATAGCGATTCCGCCCCTCCTCCCCTACAAAGTCCCTCCAGTTCTCATTGGCATCGAGGTAGACCTCAGCCTCCCCGACAAAATCATTGCGTGCACAGCTGTAGGGCACAAGATTTGCAATATTCTTACGAAGCAACTCTCTCATTTCACTCCTCCCAATCGTATAAGGACAGCGTTTCGGTGGGCAGTGAGCCTCTCCGCCTCCGCTAAGGTTACCAACGTTGTGCTCAAGCCGACAAGACCTTGCAAGCTGAGCTTCTGCACCGTTATCTTTTTCAAAAAGGAGTCGGTGCTGACTCCACTATAGGAGTGAGCCCACCCATTGGTGGGTAGGGTGTGGTTGGTGCCGCTAGCGTAATCGCCGGCACTTTCACACGAGTACGGTCCAAGGAAGATGGAGCCGGCGTTGACTACCAAGGCCTCCAACTCTGAGGGGTCAGTAGTATTGATGATAAGGTGCTCAGGGGCATAGTCATTCACCACCTTGGCAGCCATTGCCAATGTGGGGCAGACAAAGGCATGGGAGTGGGAAAGGGAAGAAAGCAGGAAGGATTGGCGGTCGAGAACCTCCAATTGAAGGGAGAGCTGCTCCTCCACCCTGTCCAGGAAAGCAAACCCACTCTCCTTGTCGCCAAGTATGACCAGCATAGACTGGCTGTCCATGCCATGCTCGGCCTGGCTGAGCAGGTCACTGGCAACAAAGGCAGGGTCGGCATCGACTGTAGCGACTACCATCACCTCACTGGGGCCTGCTGGCATGTCGATGGCACAGCAGGAGGTGCTTACCTGTTTCTTTGCCTCGGTGACATATTGGTTTCCCGGCCCGAAGATCTTGTCCACCTTGGGCACGCTCTCACTGCCATAGGCCATCGCTGCGATGGCCTGGGCGCCCCCAAGCTTGAAGACACGAGTAATATTACACATTGAGGCAGCATACAGTATTGCAGGGTGGACCTTGCCCCGAGCATCAGAGGGGGTGCACAGCACCACATCAGGACACCCGGCCACTTGGGCGGGAATGCCCAACATCAGGGTGGTGGAGATCAGGGGAGCTGTCCCTCCCGGCACATAGAGGCCCACCCGTTGAATGGGAACTATCTTGCGTGAAAGCTCGATGCCCTCTGATACGGTAAGCTTCTCCCCTTCTGGTAGCTGAATCTCATGAAAAGCTCGAATATTCTTGTATGCCTCTGCCAGGGCATGTTTCAAGCTGGCAGGTACCAATTCATCAGCTTTTAAAAACTCCTCTGGTGAGACAAGCAGGGAGGAGTGATCAGCTTTGGTAAACTGCTTTTCCAAAGCAAAGAGAGCGGCATCCCCACCAGATGCCACGCGGCATAGGATATCAGCTACTGCTCTTTGCACCGTAGAGGTGGTTTCGCTTGAGCGTCTCAAGAGGCGCTCAAGCTCCTTTCCCTCTGGGGCATAGTTTCTACTCAGATACGCCATCTTATCACTCCTACTCAGTCATCTTCTCGATGGGGGTCACCAGGATGCCTTGGGCTCCAAGAGCCTTGAGTTGCTCAAACACATCCCAGAACAGATCCTCAGCAACAACAGTCTGCACAGATACCCAACCCTTCTCCATAAGACGAGTAACAGTTGGGCTCTTCATCCCTCCCACGATACCAGCGACCTGGTCGAGATGCTCCTCAGGAAGGTTGAAGATGACGTACT
>CAZGOK010000377.1:0-1898 GCA_964527665.1 uncultured Sphaerochaeta sp. | reverse complement strand
CCGACCACAAACCCAACCTCTGCGACCATCAGCAGAGGCATACACCTCCCTGAAGAGGAGGACCTCACTGCCAAGCTTTTGGAAGAGGTGCGCGAGAAGTGCGCAACCGACCATCCCTACCTGATGACCCACTGCCTGGAGACCTCCTGGCGGAGGGCCGATGCGATAAGGAAGTTCGGCATGTCCACCGTTGAGGTGCTTGCCAAAAAGCATTTGCTTGATAAGCGGTCAATCCTCTTCCACTGTGTCGAAGCAAGCGAGCAGGACATAACGCTGCTGGCCAGCCACCAGGCAAATGTGGTGCACTGCCCGGTTTCCAATACCCGTAGCGGAAGCGGAAGCATGAACCTTTGTGCCATGCTACATCAGAATATCACCATCACACTGGGAACCGACTACCTCAGCCACGACTTGTGGGAGACCATGCGCGCAACATATGGGGAACTGAAGCAGGGAATGAAACCCCACCTCTATGATGCACGCACTGTGGTGGACATGGCTACGCGCAATGCCGCCCCTATCGCAAGTGAGACCAGCTACCAGGGGACCATCGAGGTAGGAAGCGGTGCAGACCTGCTCTTCCTCAATGCCCACCATGCCATCTCCCCCATCATCGACACCCCGGCCTTCTCCAATGTTGCGCACAACCTGCTCATTCATGCACGCCCTGAGATGATCACACACGTCATGGTCAATGGGAAGTGGGTCATCAGGCACAAGGTGTTTGTCACCATAGACGAGACCGAGGTGCTCAGAAAGTATGCCGAGATCGTGAACAAGCTTTTCCCAGAACAGGACAATTCTTAATCTCCCATAAAACCCCATTGCATGGGAGGTAAGAAACGATCGTGTGAAAGGAAAGGCGTGCATAGGTAAGGAAAGAAGGGTCCTGCCCTCCGGTAGGAGTGAAGAGACTTCTTCTTGTTCTGACAAACCTTACAAGATGTTGGAAGCTTTTGACTAAATCCTTCCAAAAACTTGGAACTTATCCATATCTACACCTATAACCAAGCAGCAAGATCGACCTCCAGCCAAGGAAGTCGGTCTTGTGCGATCAATGTACATAGATATGTATGTAAATATACATACAAGCTAGTCTGCTGAAGGAATCCCAATTGGCAATGATCCCATCAACCACTACCTTGGGAACTGCTGTGATTGAAACACCCATACGGACAGAAGGTCTCTCTAGAATTCCTGCAAAGCTGAGAGCTACCCCTACAAGCAGTAGCAGCACTGGTATCTAAGGTAAGGGTATAAGCCTGCAAGGCAAGAGTTGAGTTTTTATAAATTTCCCTATTTTGAAACAATGCAAAACAACCGTTGCACAACAATTGAAATTCCCACAAACACAGCAGATACGGTATTGCCAAAAAATCTAGGACTCTTCCCATTTTCTCCGATTCGTCTGGAAAAATGTATGCCAACCAATCTACTTCTACTCTCAGCTATCAATAACGGTCAATTTTTGCTGGTAAGGGCCGGTGTAGGTGAATCTCTATACTTAACACTTTTACAAAAAGTGTAAATGTGTTAAATTGTTAGCATTACATTGCATCGCCCTACCATGAGGAACACAATATGAAACTGACAACACTTGACCAACTGTTGGGAACCCTGAAGAAGGTTACCGACGATATCACAAAGACCATCCCCTTCAAATCAATACAGTCCTTCTTGGAAGACCTGAAGCAAACCAGGCCTTCCTGGCCTGCCTTGAAGATCGGCAACCTTGTTGCTCCCACCCCTATCGTGCAGGGAGGCATGGGTGTTGGTATCTCCCTCTCTGGCCTGGCCAGTGCAGTTGCAAATGCCGGAGGTATTGGAGTCATTGCAGCAAATGCCATCGGCTTGCTGGAAAAGGACTACTACAAGGATGGCAGGGCGGCAAACCTCCG
>CAZGOK010000376.1:0-1903 GCA_964527665.1 uncultured Sphaerochaeta sp. | reverse complement strand
TGCGTACCGAGCTCAAGCGGTTGCACAGGGAGACTGACTCCACCTTTGTCTATGTCACCCATGACCAGCTTGAGGCTATGACACTCTCCAGCAAAATATGCCTGATGAAGGAGGGCCTCCTGCAACAGTATGCCCCTCCCTTGGAGGTCTATCGTCGTCCTGCAAATACCTTCACTGCTGACTTTGTCGGTTCGCCCAACATCAACCTGATCAAGGCTGAGGTTACCAGCTTGGATCCCATCAAGCTTGGCCTTCCTGGAAAGGTAGCCCTTGTGTTCGAGCCGCTGGACAAGATGAGCCTCACGATAGGTGCAAAGGTAATCCTTGGCATGCGACCTGAACACGTAGCGCTCAACGAAGAGTCCTCCATGACCCAGGCGACGGTGCTTACCTCCCTGCCTTCCGGCATGGAGACCATTGTTCAGCTGAAAATGGGGGAGAGCTACATTCATTCGGTGGTGTTCGGAGACCTAGACTTTGACCTGGAGAAAAAGGTCGGTCTGGATTTTTCCTCCGGGAAGTTCAATCTCTTTGACCAGGAGAGCCTGGACAATCTGGGCCAGGGGCTTCTGAAGAAGGCCTAGGCTGGCAGATCACACTGATGGAGGACATGCTTGCTCAAAATGGCTTGGATGTCCTCTTTTCCCATAAGGGTACGGCATACCGTACAAAGGAATATTGATGAAAAGAAATCTTTTCAAAGCGTATGATATCCGTAGCAAACAGAGCAACTTTGACGAGGAGACCTCCAACGGCCTCTGTCATGCCATAGCCTACTACATGCTCCATGATGTGAAGACAAAGAGTGTGGTCCTGGCAAGGGACTCCCGCCTTGGCGGTGAGGCTCTGATGCAGACTGCCTTGGACATCTTTGTGCAGTCCGGCCTGACAGTCTACCTTGAGGCCAACCCTATAGGGTCGTGTCAGTTCTACTACGCCTGCATGCAGCACCCTGAAAGTGGTGGTGTCATGATAACTGCAAGCCACAACCCAGGCACCTATTTGGGCATGAAGATAGTGGCTAAGGATGTGGAGAGTGTCTCTGTCGAAAGTGGTCCAGAAGGCGGCCTGGGCAAGATAGAGTTCTATTATGAGAAGCCCCTCTTGGCAAATAAGAGAAAGGGTGGGCAGATTGTCCCGCTCAATACGATGGACCAGTTCATCGACTACTCCATGCGCCTTGCAGGGGTCCCCTCAGGCAGTCTACAAGGGTTGCCTGTTGTCTGTGACTTCCTGCATGGAAGCTTTGGCCCTGCTGTCAGCCGTGCCCTTAATCAGTGTGGTGTCCAGGGGGTCTATCACCACCTTGTTCCTAACGGCAACTTCCCTGTAGGCGATCCCAATCCCGGTATGGAAGGGAGTATGAAATCAACGTTGGCATACCTTGCAGAAAATCCAACTGACCTCTGCTTCGCCTATGATGGCGATGGGGACAGGATGGACCTCATCTATAAGGGAAGCCAGCTCTCACCGTCCTTTGTCATGAGCGTCATCGCCAACGAAGTTGCGGCGATGTTTGCCCCGTATTTTGGCAAGGAAGCAGAGAGCTTTGAACCTACCTTCCTATTCGATATCAAGGCATCCCCAACAGTGCTGTTGAAAAGTGTCATGCAAGGCAAGAAGATCTCCCTGGTGCAGAATGGCCACTCCTACATCAAGAGTGCCCTCATGAAGGGAAGAGAAAAGCATGTGCTGGCTGCTGTAGAAGAGTCTGCCCACTACTACCTGCAGTTCCCCCAGAGTGCAGGCGCTTGGGATAGTCCCAAGTTCTCCACAGAAAATACCCTGTTCTACACTCTGTTGGTCCTGAAGGCATATGTCACTGATCCTGAGCGCTTTGATGAGGCAAAAAGACTGCAGGACAGCTCCTGGAGGGCCAGGGAGTGGTCTATCATGATCAAGG
>CAZGOK010000375.1:0-1905 GCA_964527665.1 uncultured Sphaerochaeta sp. | reverse complement strand
CTGATGCTGTGGAGACTGCAGTTGCCTGGAAGAGTGCCCTCAAGCGAAAGGATGGTCCTACCTCCCTGCTCCTGAGCCGTCAGAACCTGGTTCCCCAGGATCGTACGGAGAAGCAGGTAGAGGCGATCAGTCGGGGTGGGTATATACTTTGGGAATCCAAAGGCAAGCCCGAGATCATCCTGATCGGAACAGGATCGGAGCTGGACCTCGCCATGCAGGCGGCAAAGCGTTTGGACAAGGACGGCAAGAAGGTACGAGTCGTATCGATGCCCTCATGTGAGGTGTTTGAAGCACAGGACGAAGCATATAGAGAAAGCGTGCTACCGAACACCGTACGCAAGAGAGTTGCTGTAGAGGCCGCATGGACTGACTACTGGTTCAAGTATGTGGGTCTCGATGGCAAGATCATCGGCATGCGCAGCTTCGGCTCCTCTGCCCCTGCAGACGACCTGTATGAGCATTTCCACATAACAGCTGATGCTGTATATGAGGCTGCTCTCTCCCTGAAGTAGGGGGTAAGTACACGGTGTTAGAGGTGCCTTAAGAAAAATAAGGCAAGTAAGGCAAGTCCTGTAAGTATTGTTAGTATGTAAGTATTGTAGTGATATGCCCGCTTCTGTAAGGAGGCGGGCATATCTTCGTACTCATCATACGGTACTGACTACTGCTTCCAATCCTGGTCCTAATCCCGTTCAATCGGCCGTTTCGGTTCTCTCTTCAGGTCCAACCTCTGTCTCATCAACCTTGGGCTTTAGGCGTCTCTCGTCGCGGTAGATGACCGGTGAAGCTCCAAAGAGATACTCATCCTCGATGGCTGTCCTCTCCATCTTGAGCAGTTCCTGCGCTATCTTGGTGACACCCCGTCTGAAGTCCGGGCTGTTGATCTCCACTACCGTCTTGCCCCGTTGCTTGCGGTAGTGGGAGTAGTTCTTCCAGAGGCTGTTGGTCATCTTTGCCGTCGTCGAAGGCTTTCTCAACAGCTCCAGGACTTCCTTACGGAACTTTGGCTCGAACTGGAGGAACTCGCTTTTCGGCAGTGCCGCAAGGGTGCGTCCCATCTCTCTTGCCCAGGTGTTGTCCAGCTCCTGGCAGAGGAACTTCAGCCTGTACCACACATCATAGAGCTCCTGCATCGAATTGATGGGAAGGTCGCTCAGCCAGAGGAAGGCGAGCATCCTGCGTCTCCAGTCCCACCACTTCAGCGGGCTTTGCAAGTCGCTTGCAGGGATGAGGAAATACCCTTTCTTCAGGAGCAGCGAGCCGAATGTCCCTGGAGGGTTTCCCCGTTTGGTGCTTTTGAGCGTGGTGCGGTACACCCCGCATGACGGACTGCCGTCCATATAGATGAAGGCGCGGGTTTTGCACCTTTCAAGGGCCTCCATGCAGACTTCACACCCCGTCTTCATCTCTTGGGTCACCACCCGGCCGTGACGGTTCTTTACCTCTGCATCCCCAGTCCACACATCATCGCCTGTGCCGCCGCTCAGGTGCACAGGGTCACGGGGGATGCCCATGCCTGCCATGCATTCAGGGCAGACCGGACACCAGATATAGTCCAGCTTCTCCCTTCCAAGATGCTCAAGCATGTCAAAGCCCTTTCCATTATAGCGTACAGGACCTCCCATACAGCAGAGGCTGATGCCTATGGGTATCTTCTGGGTAAGTATCACCGGTTGTTGCAAGTTCATCAGGTGGTCTCCTTATCGTTGGGTATATGCTAGCATGGTTTGTTCTCTCTCGGTACCATTACCGGAAGTTTGTACTCTACCCCCTTTTTTTCGTGCTAGAAAAAGTCAAAAGTTTTAGTTGACAGATGGAATACTATGCTTTTATAATTAGTTCATAGTTTGAATGAATTAATTATAAGGGAGCAGCAATGGCCAAGATCAACGAGCGGTACAGGAA
>CAZGOK010000374.1:0-1912 GCA_964527665.1 uncultured Sphaerochaeta sp. | reverse complement strand
GACGTTGTTGGCAGCATTTTATTGTAGATTACCTTAGGCTGTGATACATTCAATCTACTATGGAAAACCACTATTCAGTTATTATTATTGGTGCCGGTATACTAGGCAGTGCACTAGCATATCAGCTTTCTCACTATGAGAAGTCAATTCTTGTTCTGGAAAAGGCAGAAGATGTTTCCTGTGGAGCAACTAAGGCGAACAGTGGCATTATCCACGGCGGGTATACCGCAAAGCATACTACCCTTAAAGGCTTATACTCCATACGGGGCAACAGGATGTACCACTCCCTTTCTGAAAAACTTGGATTTCCCTTTCAGAGGATTGGATCACTTGTGCTTGGGTTTAATGAACGTGATGATACCAAGATTCACTATCTTTTGGAAAATGGAAAAGCCAATGGAGTTACTGGGCTTAAAATTCTTACCTCCCAGCAGGTAAGGAATAAAGAACCTTTGGTCAATGAACGAGTAACAGGAGCTCTTTACTGTGATGAAACTGGAATAGCAAGCCCCTATGAGGCTGCTATTGCCTTTGCTGAAACTGCCGCTTCTCATGGAGTTACTATAGAATGCAACAGTGAAGTTATAGGTATCGAAAAAGAAGGGGACTCCCTGAAAGTGTCCACAGTGAATGCAGTATATTACACTCAGGCTGTGGTGAATGCGGCAGGTCTTTACAGTGATGCTGTAGCAGCGATGATTGGTGAGAAAACTTTTACCATTCTCCCCAAAAGGGGTGAATACCTCGTACTCAAAAGGGGAGCAGGTACCGATTTTACTACCGTTATCTTCCAGACGCCTACAGAAAAAGGTAAAGGGGTGCTCATTTCCCCCACAACCTGGAACAACCTGCTTATCGGTCCCAATGCTCAAGAGACTCAAGACAGAGAAGATGTGGGAAATAGTTTTGAAGTGCTGAAATCGATGTATGAACAGGCGAAGCTAAGTGTTCCTAGTCTGAATCTTTCTTCTGTTATCAGATATTTTACAGGAATCAGAGCAACCTCCGATAGCAAGGATTTTATCATAGGCAGAACACAGACACCCGGATTTTATCAGGCGGCAGGGATTGATTCCCCAGGGTTTACCAGTGCCCCGGCAATTGCAGAAGATATCTGCACCATGCTCATAGAAGATGGAATTATTTCTGGGAACAAGAGGATAGCAGACTTCAAGAGAAACCCGATACTACTGCCAAGAGATCTACAGCCTTTTTCACAGATACAAGAAGATATCACTCTCCCTGAAGGGAATCCAGAACGGATTGTGTGCAGGTGCGAACAGGTGCGTGAAAAGACAATTGAAGATGCTATATCACGTTCCATACCAATTAATTCAATTGATGCTGTGAAACGAAGGGCAAGGGCGGGCATGGGGGCGTGCCAAGGGAAATTCTGCCGCCCTAGAGTGCAGCCATATATTCAAAAAGAACTTAAAACAGGTGAAAAAGTGCTTATGCCAAAGCAGAAAGATGAACAACTTCTTGCTAAATTGAGAAAACTGTAACAACAGTTGTGAATACGTGCATATGCACCATGTATAGAGGATCTGGGACCATTAGAGTCTTCGCACCGCAGGAGAAATAAGAATCAAACTCTGATTTGTCTTCTTCAGTTGGGATTGCTACGGTTTCTTTACGATCATGTATAGGATTGTCTGATACTCTACCCTATATCCTGCCCTGCTTCTCTACCAAGCTATCAAGGGCAACTACCTGGGTGACAGTAGCTTCAAAAGCATCAGGAAGATGGTCACAGGTTTTCTTTGCCCAAGAGACCAACTGATGATCCTGAGCTTGGAGATACTACTTGCATCGCTCCCTTTTCATCAGTTCTTGTTTGGCCAACTCTCATTGCATGGATACCACTATACCCTGTAGGAAAGAGTGCACCATGCCAAGTAGATTCTTGTTG
>CAZGOK010000373.1:0-1913 GCA_964527665.1 uncultured Sphaerochaeta sp. | reverse complement strand
GGAAGGATCGGAGATATTGCACGGTATAGGGAGGCAAAGGCCCTTGCACTCTATAAAGGCTTGGAATGCCCAGAAGACTGCTACGATCCAATTCTAGATGAATTGGCACCCGATAAGAATGCCTACTTCTCTGATGGCACGGTAGACCGGGATGCAGAATTTGAACGTTTCAAGAAGGTCATCCGCTCTGGTGTTGGTGGCAAATCTTTGAGGCCAAGTCCAGTGCGGGCTCTTGAAGGTGAATATTTCACCAGCGGGGGTGGGGTTGTCTACAAGGGGCGCCGGTATAGTCTGGGCTTCATGGGGCGTATAGGCATCACTTCTGATCCACGTGAATATGGGGAGAGTGAAATCCAGTTCATCATCGATGACAAGCGCCTCAGTGCAGCGCAACTCATCGATATGCTTAGCTCTTATGATGGGTGGCAACTGAGCTTCACCATTGATTCTGACTGATGGTGACCAAGCCAATGCTACTCAGGGGCAAGATCTTTTGGTTTCTTCACGGAACCAAAGGCTTAGCTTCTTTTGTGTGATTGGTATCCTCCTTAGCAAATTGATATTTTGTTTAATTGCTATTGTAATATTAGTTATAGTGAATAAAAGGAATTAAATCATACTATGATATCATTAATTTCACCATCAAAAGCCCAGAGGATCCTACAGGAAAATATTCGCGAACGTAGGTTGCAACTAAACTATACCCAAGAGGGGCTTGCCGAACGGTCTGGAGTTCCTTTGGCTACACTACGCAAGTTCGAGCAACAAGGCACAATTTCCCTAGAATCATTTTTGAAGCTTCTGCTCGTATTGGGGATGTTAGAGGATATGGTAAAATCCACTGAGGTACAACAAGCTCCCTTCTCCTCTATTGATGAAGTGCTTGCCCCTGATACCAAAACCAAGCGTAAAAGAGGGAGACGAAAATGAATGCATTTCCTGGTGCACAAGAGATCAAAGTTGGGCTTGACTTTGGAAAGGGCAGTATCCCGGTTGGTCGATTGGCTATAAGGGAACGTAGGATATACTTTGCGTATGAGCGTGCATTCATCGAACAGGGTCTGGAAATCTCTCCCTTTATTCTCCCTCTCAAGGCAGGTGTAATACAACTTTGACAATAGCCTTTTTGAAGGGTTGCCTGGAGTTTTCAACGACAGCCTGCCTGATGGTTGGGGAAAGCTCCTGTTTGACCGGTTAGTGCAATCCCAAGGGGTCTTACCTTTACAGCTATCACCATTGGATAGGTTGTCCTCTGTAGGGGCGTACGGAATGGGTGCCTTGGTGTATGAGCCGGCGACTCCCAATGAGGCGGAGGATAGGGCGATAAGCCTTGATACTATTGCCCAACAGGCTCAAGAGGTACTGAAGGGAACTTCCCAAGAGGTTTTACGGAAACTTCTGGCTTTACATGGTTCATCAGCTGGGGCAAGTCCGAAGGCCTTGGTCTGTATTTCTGAAAACCGTGAGCAGATCATGCATGGTAGCCACAAACTTGAGAAAGGGTTTGAACCTTGGCTGGTGAAATTCCCCAACAGTCTGGATGGTCCTGATGCTGGTTCCATTGAGTATGTATACGCCCTGATGGCCAAAGACGCAGGCATTGAAATGCCCCTTTTCCATTTGTTCCCTTCTGGTGATGGTCCAGGATATTTTGCTGCCAAGCGTTTTGACCGTGACGGTACCAAACGCGTGCACATGCACACCGCTTGTGGCTTGCTACATGTGGATTTTCGCTCTCCATCACTGGATTACAAGGATCTGATCAATCTTACATTCTTGCTGACTCGTGATATTCGTGAAGCAGAAAAGATGTTTCGTCTCGCTGTGTTTAATGTTTTGGCCCACAACCGCGACGACCATGCCAAAAACTTCAGCTTTCTGATGGATGCTCAAGGGCAGTGGAAGCTGTCTCC
>CAZGOK010000372.1:0-1918 GCA_964527665.1 uncultured Sphaerochaeta sp. | reverse complement strand
GAAGCCATGGAGGAGGATCCGTTGGATTCCATGATCTCACTGACTACACGGATGGTATACGGGAACTGGTCCTTGGAAGGGATGACAGCCTGCAAGGCACGCTGTGCAAGGTGACCGTGTCCGATCTCCCTACGGCCAGTGCCAAGGCGGCCTGTCTCACCAACACTGTAGGGAGGGAAGTTGTAGTGAAGCATGAAGTTGCTGAAATACTTGTCCCCATCGATGGTGTCGAACATCTGCTCGTCACTGGAGGTGCCCAAGGTGGTGGTTGCAAGACTCTGGGTCTCTCCACGGGTAAAGAGTGCTGATCCGTGGGTCCTGGCAAGCAGGCCTACTTCACAACTGATCGGCCTGACCTGGTCAACGGGGCGTCCGTCGGTACGAAGGCCATGGTTGAGGATGGAGTCACGCAAGATCTCATACTCAAGCTCTTCAAACAGGGTTGAAAGCTGGCCGTCCCTCTTGGGATCCTCTTCCAACTCGGAAGCAAATTTCTCCTTGACCTCGTCCTGGGCAACAGCAAGGGCGGCATAGCGCTCCATCTTGCCCTTGACGAATGAGGCGACCTTGATCAGGGGCTCAGCAAATGTTTTTACAGGGGTGAGCCATGAGAGGTCGACCTTGGAGACGATGACAGGAAGCTTCTCCTTGCCGGCAAGCTTCTGCAGCTCGAGCTGTGCGTCGCAGATGTCCACGATGACAGGCTGTGCTGTTGCGATGGCGGCGAGCATCAGCTCTTCGCTGACCTCGTGTCCTCCACCTTCAACCATCGTGATGCCACTGCGGGTTCCGGCCACCACTATGTCCAGCGTTGATTTGGCAATCTCTGAAAATGTGGGGTTGACCACATACTCGCCATCGACCATGGCAATCCTGACTGCGGCGATAGGCCCGTTGAAGGGGATGTCGCTGATGGTCACGGCAGCTGAGGCTGCGTTCATGGCAATGATGTCTGGGGGGTTGTTCATGTCTGAGGAGACAACAGTCGGTACGATCTGGATCTCACGACCAAAGGCCTTGTCAAACAGGGGGCGCATGGGGCGGTCGATCAGGCGGCAGACAAGAATTTCCTTGTCCTTGGGCCTGGCTTCCCTTTTGAGGAATCCACCGGGAATCTTGCCGGCGGCATAATATTTTTCATTGTATTCTACACTGAGGGGTACATAGTCCAGGGGCTCGGATGGCTGGCGGCCGCTACAGACAGTTGCGATGACAGCACTGCCTTCGTAGTGTGCATATACAGTACCACTGGTCTGCTTTGCAATCTTACCGGTTTCAAATACCAGTTCTCCCTTGCCAATCTTTACGGAAACTTTCTTTACTTCTTGCATTTTCATTCCTTCTTTGTTCTTTTTTCCTATTTCGAAAATGAAAATAGCTCCTACAACCTGTTTTGGTTGCCGGAGCTATCTTACTATTTTTTAGAGAATAACACCAACACTACTTTCGTATACCGAGTTCTGCGATCAGGGTGCGGTATGCATTGATATCGTTGTTTCTCAAGTATTTGAGCAATCGTCTGCGCTGACCTACCATCTTCAGAAGGCCGCGAGTCCCTGCATGGTCCTTGGGGTTCTTCTTGAAGTGAGGCTGAAGTTCATTGATACGAGCGGTAAGCAGGGCAATCTGAGCCTCAGTCGAACCGGTGTTGGCTGCATCGCCACCAAACTTGGTGATGATTTCTTGTTTTTCTTCTTTCGAGATCATAAGACACTCCTCTTAGCTATGCTAAGACATTTTGCACGTACTGCTGTGGTATCCCACATCTCCCCTATTGGCCTGATCAAGAGTTCACCCTCTCCAAAAAGAGCGAGAACCTCACTTGACTGGCCATCAGACAAGAACATGGTCGCCTCATACGCTCCTGCCAGGGGCAAGAGCTGCATGAATGATGCAGTACGATACAGCAGTCCCTCTT
>CAZGOK010000371.1:0-1920 GCA_964527665.1 uncultured Sphaerochaeta sp. | reverse complement strand
AATCGGGTAGGAGGATGAGCCTTAATGGCTCACCCGTCCTCCCACAGAACACGCACGTACCGTTCGGTATGCGGCTCCTCGTCAGTTTACGTACTCTCTGGCATAAAGGCCAGAGAACCATCGCCATCCCTTTTCGTAAAGCTTTCTGTCAGTCAGTGTCGTCTTTAAAATCCATGAATTTGCAATCCTCCAATATCCTTTTCTGGAGTTTGCCCATTCATAAGCCTTCTGATGTTCGACACCAAGCCTCCTGAACTGCCTGTACCGAGTCCTTACCCGTTTCCACATCTTCCAGTACAGCATCCGTATCCGCCTTCTCAGCCATCGGTCGAGCTTTTCCAACTTAGCCTTACATTTGGCAAGCTTGAAATATGCTATCCAACCTCTGATTAACTGATTCAGCTTTTCCTGTCGGTATTTTACCGACCAGCCATTGCTTCGCTGTGTTATCTCCTCGATTCTCGCCTTGAGCTTCGCCTCTGTCTTCTTGTGAATACAGAGTTCCCATCTCTTGTTCTTCCAATCATAAAAGAATCCATAGCCAAGGAACTTGATGCCCCCGATCCTGGAGATGCTGGTCTTTTCACGGTTCACTATCAGCTTGAGCACATTCTCAAGATATCTGGTCGTGCTTTCGAGTGTCCTTTCGGCTCCCTTCCTGCTGGAGCATGCGATGACCATGTCATCGGCATACCTGACGAACCTGTGCCCCCTTCGCATAAGCTCTTGGTCACATTCGTTCAACAGGACGTTTGCCAATATAGGACTGAGGTTCCCGCCCTGCGGGCACCCCACCTCTGTCCTCTGGTACGTTCCATCCACAACGACCCCAGCCCTCAGGAAACGATGGATGAGTGATACCACCCTTCCGTCCTTCACCTTCTCGCTGAGCACCTGGATGAGCTTCGAGTGGTTTACCGTATCGAAGAATCGTTCCAGGTCCATGTCCACCACCCAAAAGTAGCCTTCATTTGCAAAGAAGCGACTTTGCTTCAGTGCATCGTGGCACCCCTTGCCGGGGCGGAAGCCATAGCTGTATGGAGAGAATTCGGGTTCATAGATTTCAGACAGCACTTGGGCGATGGCCTGTTGCACCATCCTGTCCATGACCCTCGGGATTCCCAGGTTTCTCGTCTTGCCCCCTTCCTTAGGTATCTCAACCCTTAGGACTGGTTGGGGACGATACTTCCCCTTTCGTATCTGCTCCTTGAGATTTCCGAGTCCTATCCCAGTTATTTGACTGAGCAACCCATCTGTCCCGATACCATCGACGCCTGCACTCCCCGCGTTGGCACATACTCTGTCGTATGCCCTCTGGAGATTGCGGTCGTCCAGTATCCTCTCGAGCAGACCTACTCGTTCTACGTCGGTCGTGTTGTTTTCAGACATCCTGCACTCTCTCGGCTCTCCCTGCGTACCATCCACCTTCCGGGCTTCAGGCACACCGGGTCTGCTACCACTACGTGTACAGCTACTGCCGTGCTTGACAAGCGAGGTATCATTCATTTACTACGTCCCTCCTAACGTTCCGGCCTTCAGGGTTTCCCCCTACTATGCCTTCATCTGACTTCTTGCAGTGACTAGCCCCTATTCTTGTATATTCAGGGCTTTTGCCATCATTGGCGTTGATAGCCTAGGCTCTTCTGCAAGACCTCCTCGGGTAAGGGCATTCTCTTTCATTCCATCCACCTGCCTCATTTACACCCCTGACTCCGTATAGCATTTGGACTTCAGTTTGTATAGCAACCTTATCCGTCAGGGTATGCCTGATGAGGTTTCTGTTCGTCAGGCCAGAATTTTGCCTCCAGCTTTCTTCAGATTCCTCCTCACGAAGGACACCCTTGCTCTTGGCTATGTACTTGGCGCTATCACCCGTACTTGGGACTTTCACCCTTTAGAGAACGCTCATACCGAGCGCAC
>CAZGOK010000370.1:0-1931 GCA_964527665.1 uncultured Sphaerochaeta sp. | reverse complement strand
CCGAATGCACCGAAGGCGCGGTATGGCATGGCAAAATCCAGCTCACTTATCGTACCGGGTGCAAGAAAAAACAGATTTGTCGTAAACGGTTCCTGCCCATAGAACATGGCCACCGGGCCATCTGCTGCAGTATACCCGGAAAACTTCGTTCCGCCGACATAGAGCGAGGAATACCCGTAGAAGTGATTCGATGGCCATGTTTCCAGCACAATATCCATCAGCGGCTTGCGCTCATTGTATCCGCGGATCCAATCCTCTTCATTGGTGAAGTTGGTGGTATCTGTATGATAATAGCCTTCGAGCGCGACATCGAGTCCGAACTGCACGGCACGATCACCTTCGGAAAGCATGCTCACCACATAGTCATACGCAGCCTTGGCTCCGTCATCCTGTGCATCGCGATCAAGCTTGTCGAGCATCTTGAGCAGCTCATCGGTGCTCCAGGGGCCGCCAGTCGAAGGCAACGCCAATCCATTGCTGACATACAGATACGTAATTGCATCGTACACCGGTGAGTCGATCGGGTGGATCTTCTGCACATTCGCAGCGAAACCCATCGAGACACACAACATAAGTGAAAGAGCTACCATCAAGAGTCTTTTCATTATTTCCCTCCCGAAATTTGCCAAATGATTGTCTGATTATACCACTGAACCTTGCGAGAGGTACAGAATAATAGTAAGCGTAAATTCGACCCCCGTATAACCATTTTTCATCTTAGGTGATAATCAAGTCATAAGAGGAACCTCATGGCTACAAGCGGGATTAGGTCTGGTTGGATTGGGTATGAAGTATATAAGGAAGCGGGTCAGCGATGCCTGCCGGCACCTTCAAAGGTCTTTGTCAGCATCAGAAAAGAACTGGTTGGATACGCCCATGGGAAACGGGCGGATGAACTACTCGACGTTATTGTCATCGGGTGTTGCAGTACTGGCTGCAGAGTACATAATCAAGCGAGGCTGGGATGTCCATCGGCACTTCCCACCCCCAGCTGTAACTATCAATGTCTAGGATCCCAACCGTTTCGGTCAGTACTTTCCGCCCCGAATGACATAGGGCTCAGTCCTCAACGGGTCAGGCTTAGCCAAACTGAGCAGGGCTTTCTTCTTACTGATATCAGAGAGGTCAATGTTCCAGGGCAAAAGTCCCTCCCAATCCTCTTCAGTGGAGCAGCTGGGAATCCTGTCCAGGAGTGCCCAGAGATAATCCATCTCGTTGAGATTGTTCAGCTTCGCGTTCTGGGCAAGGGTGAACATCACGCTGGAAACCTCAGCTCCCCCATCGGTATCAGAAAAGAGCCAGTTGGACGCACCCATCGAGAATGGGCGGGTGAATCTTTCGGCCAAATTATTATCTGGTGTTGCATGGAACTCGCAAGGGTATGCGATGAGCTGGTCCCAACGGTTGAGGCAATAGTTTGTTGCCTTTTCGAGCTGGCTGCCTGGAAGTGCACGGACTTTGGCATCATCGAGCCATTTCTTGATTTTTCCAAAAATGGGCTGGGTCTTTTCAGCCCGCAACATGGTGAAGTCGTCCTTTGTTATGGATCCTTTGCCAAACAGCTCTCGCAGTTCCGACTCTATTTTATATAATCCGGAGATATGCATGAGCACACTTCTGCACTTTGACTTCGGGTCGGCTTTCAAAAGGTCAACGTAAGAACGCCTCGCATGAGCCCAGCACGATAATTTGGTGCAGCCTAAAGTATTTGTCTCATCGGCAACCGCCACATTATATGACTGCAGTCCGTCGGTCATCAACGTTCCGCTGAAATTGGGCAGCAGGGCGGCAAGGACCTTGGCATTGCACTTTACATTGAATGAGTACATGACCACGCGCCAGGAATCGGACGTGCCGACCTGGATAATCTCATAGTTTTCTGTATCTGAGGCCTTTCCATCTATGGTCAGGACTCTGTGAATTGTTTCATC
>CAZGOK010000369.1:0-1940 GCA_964527665.1 uncultured Sphaerochaeta sp. | reverse complement strand
AGTATATTCAGTGTACATAAATCCTCCTAAAACAGTGCACCCCTAGCTCAAAGCCTGTATGGCAAGCAGGTGCATTCGCAGAATATGGTAAGGGTCCTTGACGGGCAAGGCAACCACGCTATCCAAAGGTTCG
Organism: uncultured Sphaerochaeta sp.; assembly: GCA_964527665.1. GTDB lineage: Bacteria > Spirochaetota > Spirochaetia > Sphaerochaetales > Sphaerochaetaceae > Sphaerochaeta. The sequence continues at coordinate 1,807 of CAZGOK010000369.1, read as the reverse complement.
CCGTCCCGTTGCCGAATCTGGGTCCATTCCATCCCCGCCTCAGAGGGAAAATAGGAAAAGGTATAAGCCTTGAGCCTCTCATACCAGAGGAGGAACTCCTTATTGCCAGTTGCCTCATAGAAGCGCAGGCAAGCGTAGATGGCCTCGGCATGGGGCCACCACAACTTATAGTCCCAGCTGCCCTGGATGAGCTTTTCAAAGCTCGTGCCCAGAGAGTCGCCCTTGGGCATATGCCCATCCCTGTCGACATACCGAAACAGGCCCCCATACTGCTCATCCCACCCGAGCGAGAGCGATGAGAGGACCACGCCCGCCATCTGCTGGATTGCGGGAGGATCATCAAGGCAGTCGAGGCAGAACCACATGCACTCGATGGCGTGGCCTGGGTTATAGTGCCGGGCCAACAGGGAGGCCTCATCACCTTCGGGGGGGATGATCTCCCTGAGCAGCATCCGCTGCCCATCATAGTAGCGAGTCAGAATTATCTGAGCATGGCCCTGTGCCTGAAGGAGCAACTCATGATGCTGACCCTGGTCAAACAGGGCAAAACAGTCGGAGAGCTCCTTGAGCGTATTGCACAAGATCATATGGACAGCCTGCGTGGAATACCCCTTGGGAAGGGGGTATGGCTCGGTTCGGATGTCCCCCCTTTCCAGGAAACCCTGCATCCTTTCCAGGATAGCGAGCGCTTCAAGGGCAATGTCCTTGCGCCTATGCATCATGGCGTACTGTGCGTACCCCATGATGACAAAGCAATCAGCATAGAAACTGGTATAGAACCCTTTTCCCGGGACCTGCTCCCTAGGCTTCCCATAGCGGTCGACAAGGAAGGAGGTGACCCCCTGCCCCTCATCGAGCAGGGCATGTTCGTGTAAGAAACCGTACAGCCTGTCAGCGTGCTGCCGATAGGATGATGCATCGGGGCCAAGGTCTATCTGGCCACTTTCGTGCATCTTCAGCAGGCAACACAGCAGCCAGAGCATCCGCCCCTGCGACCATACATACTTCTCCTCCCCTAGGAGGGTATCACCGTTGTTTGACCAACAGGTATAGACCCCTCCATAGGTTTCGTCAAAGCTTTTGGCCCAGAAGGGAAGCACCTGGCCTAACACCTCGCCGGTGTGAAACAGCCGCTCTGCCCTCTTGAAAGCTGCATCAAGGCACCAGGAAACCCTGGTGCCAACCTCTGCCTTGCTCATCCCATCTTGAAACTGGAGGCAATGGACTGGCCCTGCTTCCTGTTCATGAGATACACAATGACAAACACCACGACCAGAAGGATGACCGAAAGGGCACTCGCCTCCCCTAACTTTCCATCGGCGACGGCACCATAGATCTGGATGGGCACCGTTCGCGTCTTTGAGCTGTAGAGAAGAATGGTGGTACTGAGCTCCTGCAGCAGCGTAGTCAGGGTGAGGATGGAGCCGCTTATGATAGCGGGCATTATCAACGGCACACTGACCTTGCGGAAGGTGTAGAACCAGTTAGCCCCTGCTATGGTCGAAGCCTCCTCAAGCGAAGGGTTGAGCTGAGAAAGACTTGCGGCCACCGAGCGGTACACATAGGGAGTTCGGCGCACCATGTACGCAATGACGATGATGGTGAAGGTTCCTGTCAACTTCAGGGCACTGTTGCCGCTGAAGGCTGAAAGCAAGGCAACCGAAACCACAGTACCGGGCAGGATGAAAGGAGCCATGATGGCGAGGTCCAGCAACGCTGCCCCCTTGGGCTTTTTCCGCTCGGTTATGTAGGCGATGATGCTTCCAAGGATGGCTGCCAGTATGGTGGCTATGACAGAGAGGAAGAA
>CAZGOK010000368.1:0-1942 GCA_964527665.1 uncultured Sphaerochaeta sp. | reverse complement strand
CTTCAGCTACTTATCTGGAGATACCGGAGTTCTGCGAAGGGGAATTGTGTGGATGAGCGTTAATTGCTAATTAGAAACAGATGAAACTTCAAAGTTGAACAACCTTAGAAATCTGCATGAAAGAAACAAGGGGAAGGGAATGGAACAGAGAACGTGCAAAATTTTAGTGTTCTTGGTGGTAGTAGCTATGTTGATGTTGGCAGGATGCGACACATCCATTGAACCACCAGCCAAAACTGGTTCAATAACTGGAAAAGTGACCTTCTCCAATAGTTCCTCTCATGCAGGTATCGTAGTTTCTTTGGAAGATAGAACTGCTGATATCACTAGAAGTGTTTCTCGTGCCTTGTCTGGGGATGCTCGTTCCATCGCTAGTAGAGCGTTAGAAGATCAAACAACTACTAATGCAGGAGGAAGGTATTCTTTTGATAATGTTCCTGAGGGTTCTTATACCTTATATGCATCTTCACGGGATTCGTCTGAACAAGCAGTATATACCTCAATTCGTGTTGAGCAGGGGCGAGCAGTCACAGCTCCCGATTTACAGTTGACAGCTGTGGGAAGTATTCGAGGAAGGATTCAGATAGAAGGAAATACGGATAGTCATATTGGCTTTATTGTATTCATTACAGGTACATCCTATATGGCAATAACAGATGATAAGGGTAATTTCACTATTTCCCGAGTACCTTCGTATTCTTCCTATGATCTCAGTATCATGCGGGGGACCGATACATACTATTGGGCTAATGTAATAGTGTCTGCAGGAGAGGTGACCCAATTAGGGACTAAGACACTTCTGCCCGAAGATTTTCCTGAAATTATCTCTATTGTGTGGTTGGGTGCTTCTGACAGCGCACCGAGTGTAGCGAGTGTAAACAACGCATACTACAACACTTCAAACGGGAACTCCTATATCTATAATGGAAGCGGTTGGGACCTGTTAGCCCATGCGGGAACTGATGGGGCAGATGGAGCAGATGGTGCAACCGGAGCTGCCGGAGCAGATGGGATTTCGATCATCTGGAAGGGCGAGCTTGATGAGGACCCAAGTATTCCTGAAAAGAACTGGGCGTACTACAACAGCAGTGATGGAGTCTCATACATCTATGACGGTAGTCAGTGGAACGTCTTGGCCCAAGATGGAAGTGATGGGTCTGATGGTGAAGACGGAAGTGATGGAATCTCGATCATGTGGTTGGGAGAGTACAGTAGCGCACCGATTGGTGCAAGTGTAAACAATGCGTACTACAACACTTCAAACGGGAACTCCTATATCTATAATGGAAGCGGTTGGGACCTGTTAGCCCATGCGGGAACTGATGGGGCAGATGGAGCAGATGGTGCAACCGGAGCTGCCGGAGCAGATGGGATTTCGATCATCTGGAAGGGCGAGCTTGATGAGGACCCAAGTATTCCTGAAAAGAACTGGGCGTACTACAACAGCAGTGATGGAGTCTCATACATCTATGACGGTAGTCAGTGGAACGTCTTGGCCCAAGATGGAAGTGATGGTGATTCTTTAGTATCCGTGACCCTCTATTATAATGGTGCTATTGAAGAATATTTACCAGAAATAATCTTTGGTTATGTTGGAGAAGAGTATACTATCCCATTCAATCCTAGAGAGCTGAGTAGGACAGGTTATTCCCTTGACGGATGGAATACAAAATTGGATGGGTCTGGAGTAGACTATTCTGTTGATACAACATATGTTTTTGGTGAAACGCCAATAACGTTATATGTAAAGTGGACGGCAAATAGCCAAACCCTTAGCTTCGATTCGAATGGTGGAACAGGGACTATGAGTACTGTTTCCCTGGTCACTGATGAGGTGAAGAACCTCCCTGCAAACATTTTCACCAGGGCCGGCTACACATTTGCAGGATGGGCGACCAGCGACTCAGGAGCGGTAGTGCATGCCGACAAGGTCAGCTATACC
>CAZGOK010000367.1:0-1942 GCA_964527665.1 uncultured Sphaerochaeta sp. | reverse complement strand
TTCAACAATGAAGAATTAGCTTCGGAGATAGTAGCTGGCCAGGAAAACAGATCAGTAATGCTCGTACATATTCTTGATATAGCTCATAGTATGCTACATGCAAATTCCAAAAGAATTTGTGTGTATGGCTTGCATCTTAAGCATCTACTATAGAGTTACAGTACCTTCTCAGATATTTGCAAAGAACTCGCCATCAATTTCATACGTAGTTACCTGGCGCACCCCTATTCCAAATTCAGCAATCTTGAGAATGAGTTCTTCACCATCTATGAGATCGATCTGCTGCTTCCCCGGATTCGAAGCCTCTTCACGAGCAGCTTTAGAGAATCTGCCGGTTGTGATTAAAACCCCTTTTTCTATGTCGGTAGTAAGGGAGCCTCTGAAATCACGAATAACAGATGCTCCAACAAGTTCCTTGTAACGCTTGCATTGAAAAGCGACATTAAAGCTGAAGATGCCATTGATTTTCAACTTTCCTGTACCATCGATTCCTCCATCACCTGATTTCTTGGTCACCTCTACCTGAGAAAAACCACACTCACGCAATATCCGCTGAGCAAGCCTTTCAAAGCCATATGGATCCATTGAATGGAGAACCTCTTCCAAACACACCTCCCATGGCTTCACTCCATCGGGGTACTCAGAGTTTTTTTCTTGATTCTTTTTCTCGTCTGTTTCTACACCTGCAGGGAAAGCAGAATTGATTAATTTGGGTTTACCGATCCTTTGCTTTTCTGATGCATAGGTCATAATAACCTTGGGATCGGGTAGTTCGGATCGACTGTAGGAGGAAGTGATAGACCAAACTGAACGAGCACTATTCTCGATGACGCCATAGAGGCGCAGATACGTTCTAGCCCAAGCAGCCTGATATGAAAGCTCGGTCATACTGGTACTTCCTAAATGAGGAATGTCAGCAACATCATCAGGAATCTTTTTAATGAGTATGATTTCTCCTAGGATTTCCCTGTTAGTGCCTGACCCTCCTAGATTCTTTAGTGCAAGGAAAGTTGGTACTAGCAAATTAGGTGATCGAGGAATACGAGCATCGATTTTTGATCTTTTCATTACAAGGCCTCTCTCTGAGACACAGTATATGAGCAGAGAGAACAGGAAATCAAGATCTCGAAAAGAAAGCCGACACGAGATTTTTATATATTACACAAAATTTCGACCTGTGCAGATGGACCGCAGTGGCTTGAAATCCATAAGAATCATGCATAAATCATGACTGTAGGGCCTTGCTGGAGAAGCAGGCCCCTGGGAAGCTCTACTACCAATAGCACAACGGCTGTGAAGACAGTGCTGATACGCATCTTGGCACGCTGGACTTCGGCACCTGTGAGCAAAAGGCAGTCTCCTTGCTTATTGCGCATCAGAGACTGCCTTTTCATTCTAAGCAATATGAAGAATAGTAGAACTGCCAACCTGTCCAGCAGGAATATGGATGAAACGCTTTTCTATTTCTCTTCTTTTACGAGATAGTACAAAGTTTTCACATGCACCCCACTCGCTCCCTTAGGAAGATAGCCCTTCTGTTTGTCATTATAGGCAGTGCCGGCAATATCCAGATGCACCCACGGGATATCATTCACAAATTCTTCCAAAAACAATCCAGCAGTTATGGTCCCGGCCTCTTTTCCCCCGATGTTTTTCAAATCTGAGAAATCCCCTCGTATCAGTTCTCTGTATCCAGGCTCACTAGGCAGTTGCCATATAGGTTCCCCTGCTGCATCACAACTATGCTGTATTTCAGCCATCAGGCTGCTGTTATTTGTAATGGCTGCGGTAGTGGAACTACCTAAAGCTACGACACAGGCACCAGTCAGAGTAGCCAGATCGATAATCTTATCAGCTTTGACGACTGTAGCGGCATACCACAAGGCATCTGCCAATGTCAGTCTTCCCTCAGCATCTGTATTCAGGATCTCTATCGTCTTGC
>CAZGOK010000366.1:0-1945 GCA_964527665.1 uncultured Sphaerochaeta sp. | reverse complement strand
GATATGCCCCCACGTCATGCGGATATACTGGCATATTGCCTGGAGCATATAGATGACGAGCATCACGGCAAAGATGATGAGGATCGCTTGGAGATTCTTGTCTGGAATCTCCGTCTTCAGCAGTTGCCGGGTCAGGGATGGGAAGATGATGGACAGGATGGAGGCAAATACAGCTACCCCCATATCAAGAAAAAACAGTCCTTTGTACGGTCGGTAATACGATATGAAACGTTTGAGCATGTTACTTCTTTTTCCTAAACAGGCGAGCGAAAAATCCGCCCTTCTCCTCTTGCTCTTTCACCACAGGTTCGGTGACAGGAGCTTTTGTTCTGGGGGGCACACTCTTTCTGGGTGCACTCTTGTTCCCGGCAGCTCTTTGTTGCTGGTCCTGGCCTTGTCTTGGCTGACCTTGGGCTTGCTTGGGCTGACCCTGGTTGCCCTGGGGCTGTCTTGGCTGGCCTTGGGCTTGCCTGGACTGACCCTGGGCCTGCTTGGGTTCACTCTTTCGCTCTTCACCCTTGGCCTGGACTGGCTTGCGTGCATCACCTCTACTCTGAGCGGGTCTGGGTGACCCACCGGCGGCGGGAGAGCCACTTTCGTTGGAGTACTGCTGCTTGTAATAGGACATCCTCTCTTCCAAGGAGAGCTTCTGGATCTCTGAGTAGCTCTTCGATCCACTTCTGCGTCCTGCATGGTCTGCACCGCTTGGTCTCCTAGCCTGAGGGGCAGATGCTGCAACAGGCCTGGAACCCTGCGCCTTGCGTGGAGGACGGGAGGTATTCTCCCTTCTTGGTGGTGGACCATCACGTCGGGGGGCAGGTCTCCTACCACCGGCGGCAGGTCGGCCACCACGGCCTCTGGGGCCACCGGGGGAGGGGGAGCGGGAGTACTCGTCATTGCGAACCAAATCGCGGAAGGAGAACTTTGCACTCTTGTCCTCAACTTCGGGCAGTTCACCCTCAGCTGGCCAGATCACAGGAATCTTCATATTGATGTAGGTTTCGATCGGCTCAAGGCCGAATACATACTCTTCATCAGCGAGGGTAATGGATTTGCCACTCTTGCCTGCCCTAGCAGTACGCCCGATCCTATGGACATAGCTTTCAAAGTCATCGGGGATGTCGTAGTTGACCACCAGCTCTAGGTCATCGATCTGCAAGCCACGGGCTGCAACATCGGTTGCGACCAGAAACTTGATCTTGCCCTCTTTCATGCGGTCGATGGTCTCAAGGCGCTTTGCCTGGGGAAGGTCCCCCATCAGGTACTTGGCAACATACCCGTTGAGGGTGAGGCGCTTGGAAACCTCGATGCACCGTGCTTTGGTGTTGGTGAAAAGCAGACAGTTCTCAGGATTTTCCCTTGCCAGGAGTTGCAACAACAGGCCGAACTTATCTTTTTTTGAGATATGATAGAGCTCCTGGGTGATGGCCTTTACGGTAATCTCCTCAGGCTCGACCTCAATCTCCACTGGGTTGTTCATGAACGACCAGGCAAGGTTCTTCACCTTGGTGCCCAATGTGGCCGAGAAGAGCATGGTCTGCCTCTCGGTGCAGGGGCGCAAGAGACTGAACATGTTCTGGATGTCCGGGTAGAAGCCCATGTCGAAGAGGCGGTCCGCCTCATCGACGACAAAGATGTCAAAGCCCCTGAAGTCGATCTTGTGCATCTTCTGGTAGTCAAGGATTCTTCCGGGTGTGGCGACAAAGATGTCGCACCCGTCCTCAATGGCCTTGTCCTGCTTTGCGTACCCCACCCCTCCATAAAAACATCCCACAGTAATGCCGGGGATGTGTGCAGAGAGTTTGAGGGTATCCTCTTCGATCTGGACTGCCAGCTCCCGGGTAGGAGCGACAATGAGGGCCTTAGGATGGGTTTTTCCCTCCTTGGCCGCCTGTACAAACTTTTCTAGGATTGTCAGCACATAGACGGCAGTCTTGCCGCTGCC
>CAZGOK010000365.1:0-1951 GCA_964527665.1 uncultured Sphaerochaeta sp. | reverse complement strand
GTTCCTGCCACGCCATCATCGATGATGCTCACCACGGGCCTGATGCCTTTACCCCCTGCATTCCCGATGGGCCCTACGGCATCCCGTATCTCCACGACAAAATCGCTGGTCCTTGCATTGTCATCATGCATACCAGACTCCCTTCCTTGTGATGAGGCGGATCCACTTGCCGCCTCTTTGCTGAGCCATATCCAAAGCTTCAAGAGGATGAAGGCCATCTCCGAAATCGGTGATGGCCTTCAGCTTATTTACTTTTTCTATTTTTTCTTTTTCTATATCATTCTTATATTTTTTCTATATTCTTTCTTTGTTCTTTTTTTATTCTTTCTCCACTCTTTCCAATTCTTTTTCTCTTCTCTATATTCTCCTGAACGGACACCGGAGATGGCCGTACAGCAGAAAGGCATCATTTCTCGTCACTGGAGCGGGCCCAGAGGTTGATATTGCCATCCTGGGCATACTTGTCGATCTCCTTGAGCTCATCATCGGTGAAGATCAGGTGGTCCAATGCACCTACATTCTCCTTGATCTGAAGAGGGGAGCTTGCTCCGATGAGCACTGAGGTGATCTCCTTGCGTCTGAGGACCCAGCTCAGGGCCATCTGGGCAAGGCTCTGCTTGCGTGTCTTGGCTATCTCATTGAGGGCCTTGATGCGCTTGAGGTTCTCCTCTGTCAGCAACGCCTTGGAAAGCGATGTTCCCTCCTTGCCTGCCCTGCTCTCCTCAGGGATGGCACCAAGGTACTTGTCGGTGAGCATTCCCTGTGCCAGCGGTGAGAAGCAGATGGTACCGATGCCCAATTCACCCAGGGTATCCAACAAGGACTCCTCAACCCAGCGGTTGAGCATCGAGTAGGATGGCTGGTGGATCAGCACAGGCACGCCTCGGGCCTTGAGGATGTCATGGGCCTCTCGTGTCTTCTCTGCCGAGTATGAGGAGAGGCCTACATAGAGGGCCTTGCCCTGCCTGTAGGCTGTCTCCAAGGCGCTCATCGTCTCTTCGAGGGGTGTGTTGGGATCGAATCGGTGGGAGTAGAAGATATCCACATACTCAAGTCCCATGCGCTTGAGGCTCTGATCCAGACTTGCCAAGAGGTATTTGCGACTGCCCCACTCCCCGTATGGGCCTGCCCACATGTCGTAGCCTGCCTTGGTGGAGATGAGCAGCTCATCACGATACCCACCCAGGTCCTGGGCAAGGATCTTGCCGAAGTTGGACTCTGCCGATCCAGCCGGGGGCCCATAGTTGTTGGCAAGGTCGAAGTGCGTTATCCCCAGGTCAAAGGCAGTGTGGATCATCGCCCTTGCGTTGGCCAAAGAGGTAATATCCCCAAAATTATGCCACAGCCCCAAAGAGACGGCGGGAAGTTTCAAACCGCTTGTGCCGCAGTAGTTGTACAGCATTGTGTCATAGCGATGTTCTGAAGGTGTATACATAAATCCTCCTTATAGAGATAGAGGAAGTGCGATTTCCTCCATCAGCATACCCCCTAAGCATCACCTCAGAGTAGGCTCCTGTCAATGCCCCTAGCCCATCCCCGTTTTGTTTTGACATTATTTGAGGCTACGTCTACACTATAGGAAGTGATTGCAAAGGAGTTCCCATGGGCATAGGGTATGCGTGCCTGGCTGTAGGCGTGCCGGAAACTGAGATGAAAAGCCTCACCCTCGGCAGGGTTTCTGAAAAGACCCTGCTTGAAACCTGCAGGACCAACATCGCCCATCTGAGAAACCTGATCACCTATACCAAGGGCCAGGGCATTGAGCTCTTCCGCATCAGCAGCGACCTCATCCCCTTCGGCTCAAGCGATGCAAACACCCTCCCCTGGTGGGAGGAGTTTGCATCTGAACTCGCTGCCATTGGGGTGCTTGCCCAAGAGGGCGGCATCCGCCTTTCCATGCACCCAGGACAGTACACCGTCCTCAACTCTCCACGAAAAGAGGTGGTCGACA
>CAZGOK010000364.1:0-1958 GCA_964527665.1 uncultured Sphaerochaeta sp. | reverse complement strand
ATGGGGTAACATACTAGTATTGTAATAGGTTAATACATTATTATATACATTTATTTGTTTAATTCTAATACTTTATATAATTCTAACCTCTTGGATGAAATATTGTATGTATGTTTTTTTGATTAGCATTGACATAGGTTGTCGTAGAATTTATCATGAGCTTATACCAAGGAAAAGGTACATACTTCACTTGCATTGAGCCTAGCTTCTTAAGGAATCCACATGAGAAGGACATATATTGCTACACTTTTGATCCTCATCCTTGCTTGGACTCCAATCTTTGCTGACCCTGTTGGAGATTGCTTTACTGTTGAAACAGAAATCAGCCTGATCGGGTATATGAAGGTCTCCTCTTCTGCTATTGCAGGACACACACTGACGGCTTACAACAACTCAGGAGAGTTTACAACGTTACCCATCACCACAAGTGGGGACCAGGAGTTCTCTGCATACATGACCACCCTCTGCAATTGCCGCACAGGGTTTAAAGTGTTTATGACTGCAACAGCTATGGCCAGCGGAGATGAAGGGCCAACTTCCTACATCAACTATACGGTAGGCTGTAATGGTAACAGCATAACAACCAATGGCCCTGTCATAATCGAGCCAGTCAGGATTATGAATAGGAGCACCATGAACAAGCTCAGAGGCAAATCGAAACGCATCTCCCTCAGTGTCGATGCCGCAACCTTCGATGCTGCAGTTGCAGGGGAATACACAGGAACGGTAACCTTCACTTTCGCTGCAAACTAAGGCAGGTATTTGTCTCTCCACAATACCCTCTTGTGAAATGCAAGCAACAGCCTGCATTACTATCCTATGGATACACTAAAGCTAGCCTTCTGCACTCCTCTTGCTTGATGCAGACTCTCACCACCAAAACCAAACTCACCTACTTCAATCCTAGTACAAAGAGATGACACCTAAGGGATTGTTTTATACATATACCGCTCATATAGTTCTATATTAATCCTATTAATCTCCTAGTCTTGTCATAAGTGTATTATAAAAAACTTAATCAAACTATTAAACTATAAGTATTTAACAATTCTTACTAAAATTATAGCTTTACAATAAGGAAATATTTTTATCAGTGTTGACATAAGAATAAGCAGCTAGTACCATTATTATGTATACAGGGAAGACCCCTTGATATCGACAAAGCTTCTTAAGGAACACACATGAGAAGAATTATTGTTGCTACACTTCTGGTTCTGGCTATCTCCTCCATACCCCTCTTTTCTGTAGTAGATGACCTTACTGTCACAACCGATGTCGCCTTGATCGGATACATGAAGGTTTCTTCTGCTGCAATTTTAGGCAATACCATTAGTGCATATAACGACTCAGGTGAGTTTACTACCCACAATGTTATAGCCAGTGGAGATCAGGGCCTTACAGCATTCATGACAACCCTGTGCAACTGTCGCACTGGGTATAGGGTTAGCATGTCTGCAACTCCCATGACAAGCGCTGTTGAAGGTGCCTTAACCAGCTACATCAACTATACAGTAAGCTGTAACGGTGTCGATGTGCTTACCACCTTGAGTTCTGAAACAGTTCCACCGACTATACTAACCGTCCCTTCACTGACACACCTCACCGGACGATCAGATGCCATCACCCTCACTGTCGATGCCACAACCTTTGATGCAGCAGTAGCAGGGGAATATACAGGAACGGTGACCTTCACCTTTGCCGCTACCTAAAACTAAACAACTACCATGCAAACCTGTCTGTATACAGAGGTCTCCCTCCGGAGGCTTCTGTCTTGTCCATTGACCAAAGCATCGCTCTTAGACTAGCATGGGATTGCTGGATCTGGAAAAACGGAATGGGGTGCGACTCCCCGACGGTCCCGCCACTGTAATCGATGATGAACACAGATGATGCCATTGTCCCTTTGGATGAGAAGGCCTGTCAGTAAGAAGAATCGTAAGTCAGGAGACGTTTCCAGA
>CAZGOK010000363.1:0-1961 GCA_964527665.1 uncultured Sphaerochaeta sp. | reverse complement strand
GAAATCCTCATGGTAGCGAAGCTTCAACAGGACATGATCATCATCGATCAGGGACTTCCCATTCTTTGCAAGGAAAAACAGCATTCCAGGATCGCGATGGAAGAAGGCCATTAGCTCTTCGATTGAGGGAAATGGGGCATTAGGAGCAGGCGCCATTGCAAAGGCAACACCTTCCCGCTGTTGCTTGTTGACCAAGTTGAAGACGCTGACTGCTGCATAATAACATAATTTCATCTGATCAAAACCAGCATGATCAACTGAGGGGAGATACTCTCCATGTGTGTTGATGATCTCAATCACTTTCTTGCTTTGAACCGTCCATGTTTCGATCATATTCTCCCCCTGCTCCTGTTATACCAGACTTTCTGTCATCCGTATCAGGAAAGTTAGCTTTGTCTTCAAATAATGCAAGGTTCCTACCAAAGCTCCCGATTCCTATTCCATCATCCTATATCAACGGTTACGGAAAATTATGAAAATGAATGTATCCAACTCGGTTACAGGGTATACTGTTTCAGACTGTATTGGCAATTGAAATGTGGGCAAAGGATGAAGTTGGCTGAAAGGAGTACACCATGGGCACAAAATATACCAAAGGGCAGATTGAAGAGATGGTCGAGTGTGCTGCAATGAAGGGAGGACCGCTCTATAAAGCTGGTTGTATCAACCAAAGAGGTACCCTCAAGGGTAGTACAGAATATACGTCTGAGGTGATAGCAGCTTACCTTCTGTCCCATCCCCAACTGATTGGTTCCGGTATCAGGCGCATACGCCGTGAAAAAACATATGACGTGGAACATTCGGATAAGCCCAGGGCAGAGAACTCCAATAGGGAAGAGGAGCTGTTGGCAATCCAATTGGTCATAGATCATCATGCCGGTCCAGAATATGGAACAATGATCGCCTATCAAATTCCCTTGAAGGATTCAAACAACAATAGGGGTGCAGGAAAAATCGATCTTGTCTCATATCATGCGGATTTCAACAAGATGTTCATGCACGAGTTCAAGCATAAGGCTAGTAAAGAAACTTTATTACGCTGTGTTTTGGAAATATATACCTATTTCTCAACAATTGATCAAAACAAGATGCTGAAGGATTTTGGCCACAGCGATGCTGAATTGGTCCTCTCTGTACTGGTATATGAAGGGAGCAGACAACACAAACAATTCAAAATCAACGAGAACGTGAAAATCCTCATGAAGGAGCTCAATGTCGAATTTCACGTTTTGGAGGACCTAACATATGATCCAACCTAAGGAAGCAACACTAGGATTCGGCAATCCCGATGTGCATGGCTACTCGGTCATACTTGATTACTATGGTGGTACACACATAAACACAGATCGGACATCTTCAGTTCCCTTGGCCCAGTACTGGAAAGACTATCAGAAAAGGCTGATTGAAATTGAACACCAAGCTGGCTTGGATCTTGTACATCCACATATCTATTTTGAGTATGCAACTGAATCATTGGGGGCTTCCAGCACCTCAATGTCCGATATCATGATAGTAGCCGATGGTGTTCGCGTCGCCATTGAAGGTAAATTCACCGAATTTGTCAAATATGGATTTGAAACCATAGGTACATGGCTGCGCCTCCCCAACGGTAATAGGAATGATAAGATGAGAGTCCTTGAGCACTGGGTGAACAAGATCACCCCATATTCAGGAGGCGACTTGACCAATATCGAGGACGTTCCTTACCAATTTCTCCACCGTCTTGCATGTGCATGCGACAAGAGCCCTGAACACGCGGTACTGCTGTACCAGTTGTTCATTGACGATGAAATCAGACCTGTTCTTGAAGGGATGCTCAGCGTTTTTAACGCAGCTAGAGATAGGATCAATCCAAAAGGCAACCTGAAAATCCTATTCCAACAAATCGAGTGCAGACAAATAAAGCATTATAACCTGGACAACCTTAAGAATATTTTCTCCAATATGAAAAAAGAAAAGGG
>CAZGOK010000362.1:0-1962 GCA_964527665.1 uncultured Sphaerochaeta sp. | reverse complement strand
CGAAGATGGTATTGTCATGCTCCCATTGATCGTCTGCAATAGATGATGGCATCAAAAGACACTGTATTTTCAAAAACGAAGTGGATATCCTACCTAGTAACTGATTTCCGCAAAGACGTTACTGACCTTTTCATCACCTACCTTGAAGACCTGGATACATTCTTCCTGTACCTTTCAAATTATTATAATGTACATTGCATTGTGTCGTAATTCGATTATTGCCGAAGATCAAGAAAATCCCATCATCTGCACCTTCCTGCTGGTTAGGCTTTGTCAGGGGGGGGAGTCTCACCCAGCTTATGTGTATCCGGATAATACACATGCATAGCACCGAACTGGCGCACGAACTATAGATTATCAAGAAGAGGAGAGGCTCAAATTTAAAAAAGGTTGTTGATCATATGAGTTTCCTACCTGAGTCCCCGGTACCCGTACCGGGGCATTCTCTTTCAACTCAAATCGGCCAGCCATCAAAGAAATGCCATTATTGAAAAGTGGAAGTTCTTCAGAGGTACCGATGATTATGAATTCTTCAAGTTTCACTAATAAATGTACTTTCACCACAGTGGTGAAAGTACATCTATTAATGAAAGCAAGCTCAATTATCATTGCTAGTTTTAGTTTCATTATATATACTGGTTTCATCACAGTGGTGAAAAGGAGCATTTTAATGAAAGGTAATGCTACATGTTATGTAAAGGAGTTTGAGCAGCTCAGCAATGCCTTGGCAAGAATCCCTGTGATAGAGCGATGCGACCATCTGCGTGACAAGAATGATGGGTTTCTTGCAACTCTTTTCTTTACCGATGCAACAACCGTAAGGCTTGATGTAACCGTCCTGAGCAGAGCATATCCCTCCATTATAGGTGAATTGGATATTGGGCAGAAGGATGAGGAGCCCAACCAGAAAGCCTGCTATTCTGTAATCATGGCTCCTTACATATCCAGGGATTCGGCCAAACTATGTGAACGGCTCAACATTGGGTATATGGATATGTCGGGAAACTGCAGGTTGTTGATCCACAGTGTCTATGTGAGCGACCAAGGACACCCTAACAGGTTTGCTAAAAAACGTAGGGCCAAAACCATATTCGACCCTTCCTCGAAAGTATCATCGCTGATTCTGCGGGAAATCATGCGTGATGTAACGTATCGGTGGAAGCTGAGTCTCCTTTCAGAGAAGTTGCAGTGCAGTATCGGACAGGTCTCCAAGGTAAAGGAGTACCTCTCTGAGCAACTCTGGGCACAGATGTCCCCGGATGGGTTACAAGTCCTCGATCCGCAGGCGATCATGGACTCTTGGAGTAGAGCATATTCGCTAAAATCAGCATCATTTGAGGTATTGGACTGCCATACCCTACTGTCGATCCCAGAATTTGAGGATAGCGTACGTCAGATCATACGTACTACAGGTATCAACTGTTATCTTACCGGTTTTGCTGGTGGGGTAAGGTACGCCCCTGTGGTACGGTATACAAAAGTACATCTGTTGATGAGTGAAAGAGACATCAATACATTTCTAGAAGCAGCTCGATGCAAAAAGGTCAATTCCGGTGCAAACGTACAGATCCATGTGCTCCAAAGCGATGAGCTGCTGTATGATGCAAGGGAAATCAGGGACCAGCTAGTTGCCTCCCCAGTGCAAGTCTATCTGGATTGCATGAGGTTGCAAGGACGTGGAGAGGAGATGGCTGAGGCCATCCTAGCTAAGGAGATAAAGAAATGATCAAGGATGAAAACTTGCACAGCAGCATCGATTATTCGGGGGGTCAGAGGGAGGCAGCCCATAGGGTATTGATCGAGCTGTGTTCACTATTTACACAATACCAGGATGACATCCGCATCATCGGTGGCTGGGTTCCAGAATTACTGTTCCCCAACCAGGGACATGTGGGAAGTGTCGATGTTGATATGCTGATCAACCACCTGACGTTGAAGGATGAAGGCTACCTGAGTATGGCG
>CAZGOK010000361.1:0-1964 GCA_964527665.1 uncultured Sphaerochaeta sp. | reverse complement strand
ACAAAGGCACCACCCATCGCATAGGCCATTCCATAGGAGGATGATATGGCGATTAGGGCTGGGATGAAGGCAAAGGAGGAACCGAGGAAGGCGGGAACCTTGGCCTTGGTGATGACAATGTATATTAGGGTTCCTGTGCCTGCAGTGAACAATGCGGTGCTGGGGCTCAAGCCGGTGAGTATCGGAACGAGAATGGTCGCTCCGAACATCGCAAAGACATGCTGGATGCTCAGAGGAATCCACTCCCTGAGAGGTGGCTTGTCCGCTGGTCCGTATTTCATTTTTGAGGAGGGCTGGTTTCCCATGAAAAAACTCCTTGAGCCTGCACAACAGAGCCTTTTACTCAGCAAGATGGCAGGTAGAGGGGGTATAAGATGATGACTTTCTAGGAAGTCTCTCAATCCTAGCGAAAAACCAGACATTAGGGGAAGTGCATGTGCATAGATTTATGAGAAATATGTGCAGTGCCTCCAACAAAGTGCAACGAAACAGCGCACTTTCGCAATACGAAGCGATAATCAGTGTTTGAACAAGGGGTACACAGCACCAAACACCATCAGAAGGGGGGCGCACAACAACACTACTATGGCAAAGACCACCAGCAAAGGCTTTGAATCGGTCATGGCAAGAAACCATAGGGGAAAACAAGCAAGCTCTTTTCCCTCACCATCTGTTTTTTCTCTAGCATTGGTTTTCATAGGCATCTCCTTTGATCATAACCAAAGAATACACCACGTGCTATGACATGGAGTGTCATACCTAGGGGTTTTCTAGATCTTTTCTGCCTCTTGTGCCATGGCAAGAACTGCTTCCTTCCAAGCCTGTACAAACTCGGGGGGGCTCACAGGCCTTGCTGCCGAGCCAAAGGAGAGAAGCTGCGCGAGGATCTCCTGCAGGTTGGCCACAGGAACGGTGACCTCCAACCCCTCCTTGCCTTCATGGACAACATGAGAAACCTGTTGGTCCTTATGCCAGGTCTGGGTTTCCAGGGCATTGCGTGCCCAGCCAAAGACACAGAAGGTGACAGGGATGCTCTGCTTCCCCATGAATATGCCAAAGCCTCCATGGACAAAGCTATCAAGCTCCTCTTCGGTATACCTGCTCAGAAACAGGTCACCCTCAATACCCTCGAGCCTCTCTATCCTTGAAAGGTGGAAGGTGCGCAGCTCCCTGTTCTGCAGGTCAAAGGAGAGCAGGTACCACCTTCCGCTGTAGTTGACCAGGCGCAAGGGCTCGATATGTCTTGTCGACCGCTCTCCCTTGGCATTGCGGTAGCCCAGCGTCATGCGCTTGGAGCCTTTCATTGCAGAGCAAATCTTGTTGAAGATGGAGTAGTCAGGCCAATCCTGTACAGGTGTTATGAAGATGATCTTGTCCGAGAGGCTTTTGTAGCTCTCCTCAAGGCCGCTGTCCAGGCCCTCGCTGACCATGTCGGTGATGACCGAGAGGGCTCCCTGAGATTGAGCAAGGCTGCGGAAGATGGCATTGAGCACCAGCATCCGCTCGTTGGAATTGCTCATCATGGAGAACTCCCCTGTATAGACATACCCTTTCTCCCGGGCCTCATAGACGAGGGGGGCTTGCAGGGTATCCCTGAGGTAGTCGATGTCGCGCATCACCTGCCGTTTGGATATCTCGAAGGCAGAGACCACTTGGGCGGTACTTACCTTCCCATCCTCAAGGATCTTGCGGTTGATGTAAAAGATTCTCTCTATCTGGCTCATGAAGAAGAGTATACCAAGAAACCCGCATAAGCGGGTAAGAAACTATAGGAGCCCTGATGTGCCTACCTCATCTGTATAGTGCTGTGTGGCTGTGTCGTCAAAAGTGAAAGAGGGTGATGGTAGTGCTCAGATGAAACGAAGGGGGATGCCCACCCAAAGCAAGACGGCCTCCATATGGAGACCGTCTTGCATAGAAGTTATAGTATCAGGTGCTTACTTTGCAGCCCTGAGGTCGGCTTC
>CAZGOK010000360.1:0-1964 GCA_964527665.1 uncultured Sphaerochaeta sp. | reverse complement strand
TATAGGAGGGGCGGATGATGAGCGGCAGGCCCATGCTCTCTTCCAAGGCAAGGCCCTCCACTATCTTCTTGAAGGCTCCTCTGTCTTCTGCAAGTTCAATGGAAGCGATGAAGGCTCCGATGACCTCCACCCCGTACTGCTTCAATAGCCCCAGTTTTTCAAGTTCGAGGGTAAGGTTCAAAGCGGTCTGTCCACCCATGGTTGAGAGGATGGCATCAGGCTGTTCGCGTTGGAATATCTGCTCGATATACTCCAGCCTCAAAGGATCCATATAGATATGGTCAGCGATGCCCGCTGTTGTGATGACAGTTGCAGGATTGGGATTGACCAGGGTGACTTCGTAGCCCTCTTCCTTGAGGGCCTTCACCGCTTGGGTTCCGCTGTAATCGAACTCGCAAGCCTGGCCGATGACTATCGGCCCGCTTCCCACTACGAGGATTCTTTTGATGTCTGTTCGTGCGCTCATGCTCTTTCTCCCTGTGCTACTGTGATGAACCGGTCGAATATCCACGACCCGTCATGGGGCCCTGGTGATGCTTCGGGGTGGAATTGGACACAGGCGATGGGTTTCACCGAATGCCACAGCCCTTCTATGGATTGGTCGTTCGCGTTGACAAACCAGGGCAAGACACAAGAGGGCAAGGAAGAAGCCTCGCTCATGAAGCCGTGGTTCTGGCTGGTAACGAAGGTCCTCCCTGTAAACATATCCCTGACAGGGTGGTTCGAGCCATGATGGCCGAACTTCATTTTGGTGGTCTTTCCTCCGAGGGCGAGGGTCAGTATCTGATGGCCCAGGCAGATGCCTACAGTGGGTAGGATTTCCATCACAGCTTTGGTCATGGCCACTGCCTCACTCAGCAGCATAGGGTCTCCCGGGCCATTGGAGAGGAAGAGGGAGTCACAACCCTGGCTAAGGACATCCTTTGCTGTTGCAGTGCTGGGAAGGAGTGTAACTGCAACATTGCGCTTGTACAGCTCGGCTATGATGGAGCTTTTAATGCCGAAGTCCACTAAAGCGAAGCGGAGGATGGGGGAGGCAGGAGTAGGTACTGAGGAAGGAGGATCGACAAAGGTCTCTCTGACCGACACCCCTTCGATGAGGTTACGCTCTGTTATGGTGGGTAAGCCTCGAAGGGTCTCCAGTGCTTTTGCCTTCTCCCCTACAGTAAGGCTGGTATGTTCGCCTCGAAGCAACAGGGCATTGCAGGAGCCTCTCAGGCGAAGGTGCAGTGTCAGGGCCCTAGTATCGATGCCCTGTATCCCACAGACGCCTTTTTCTTTCATGAAGGCATCTAAAGAGACCCTCTTTGGGGGAAGAGGGCCTTCATACAATGATCGGATGATAAGAGCCGCAGAAGGAACTGCAATTGGGCAGAGCGTGCTCTCACTGAAGAAAGGTTCACACCCATAGTTTCCTAAGTGTGGGCTTGTCATGACCACCATCTGCCCATGGTAGGAAGGATCGGTGAGTATCTGCTGGTAACCTCACATGCTGGTGTTGAAGACCACCTCCCCAAACAGAGGCTCTGTATCCAGTTGTGCAGAGAGGGGTGCTGGTTTTCCGAAGGCCTTGCCGGAGAAGGTCGTTCCATCTTCTAGGATGAGAAAGGTTGTTTCCATTGTTGCTTCCTTAGTCCAAATTGTTGGGAGAATATCTAGTTACAGCGACTTATGCAACATAAATATACAGGAAAACACCATAAATATGAATAAAAATACAAAATGCAACAAAACTGGAAATTTATGCAACAAAAGAATGCAAGAGTATTTGCCCTTGGTACAGAAAAATATGATAGAATTTGTCTTGAGAGGAAGCACACTATGGCAAGGTTGAATTCACTATCTGTACAAGGCTTCAGATCAATACGGGCCTTGCAAGGTCTCCCCCTCACAAGCATGAATATTCTGCTTGGAGGCAATGGCTCTGGCAAGAGCAATCTCCTTGAACTGTTTTCCTTCATTCG
>CAZGOK010000359.1:0-1965 GCA_964527665.1 uncultured Sphaerochaeta sp. | reverse complement strand
TTGATAGGCTGCCCTTCCTTGAATTCAACCTTTGATGGCTTGATCATCCCCTTGTTGCCCATGATCCAGGCAGCATACTGCATATCCGCTCCCTGCAGGGCAATGGTCTTGTCCAGGTTGCGAAGGAAGCCGTAGCAGCCTGGGACCCTTCGTACCTCATGTGTTCTATCCTGCAGGTCAAGCTCGCTGGATACCATCAGGTATCCAGGGAGGATTGGCTGGTCTGTGACCAGCCTCTTACCCTTCCTGCGCTCGAACATCCGTCTTTGGGGGTAGAAGACCTTCACATCGTTCAGGTCTCCCAACTCCCTACCAAAATACTTGTTCAGATGGGCCCGTACTTTAGCCTCACCCCCTGTCCTGCATGCAATACAATAATACTTCATTGTCGCCCATAGTATCGGTTTGACGCGAATGTGTCACTATACGCCAAAGGCTTCCTCCAATGCACTCCTCATCCCTCCCTTGTGAGGTTCCTTGCCTGTCCACTGGTGTATGGCCAAGCTTCCCTGGTTCACCAACATGCCCAAACCATCGACAGTGGTGCAACCAGCCTCTTCTGCTCGCTGTATAAACAACGTTTGAACAGGATTAAATACAACATCACAAGCAATTAGTGCAGAATTTCCTTTGGGAAAAGTCACATCAACACAAGCAGACGGGGAAAACAGTCCCACAGAAGTAGCCTGCACAACGATCTCTGCGTCACTGGGTATATTGTAGGTGCCAATCCAACGATCGACAGAGAGGACAGTGGAGCTGATACCAGAAAGTCTCTTTGCCAAGGTACGCGATCGCTCCTCTGTCCGATTGACCAACACCACTTCTGCAGCCTTTGCCAGGACAAGCTCGGTTGCGATGGCAGAGGCTGCCCCTCCTGATCCAAGGATGACAACCTTCTTATTTTTCACCTGGAGATTTCTTTCATTCAGTGACTGCAAGAAGCCCTTGCCATCAGTGTTGTCCCCATAGTAGGTACCATCACTCTTGCGGGTAATGGTGTTAACTGCCTTGCACAGCAGGGCAGATTCACTTAAGTCATCAAGGTATTGCAACACTGTCTGTTTGTGTGGGGCTGTCACATTGCCCCCGGCGAAGCCTAGGGCACGCAATCCCCAAAGGGCAGGAGCAAGCTCCTCCTTGGTTACCCTAGAGGTAAGATACCTGCCGGGGAAACCCAGGGAACTGAAGGCAGCCTGGACCATATGCTCGGTAGGATTACCAACAACAGGGTCCCCTATGCAGAAGAACAGCAAGGGCAAGGGACCTTTCATCAGGGCTTGCACTGCATTGTATGCTTCCATCACCAACCATCCTTTCTTTCGTTTTATGTACCCCGATTCTACTACAGAGTCGCCCATATGTACACAAAAACCCCGAATCACCCTATATACAACCCCTGAACTGTAACAATAGTTCCTATTTGTATGTTATATCAGTAGGATACCCGAATCAAAAGTATAAGGGTTCCTAATTCCTGCCGCTTAAGCCCTGCTCCCTAGCTACACAAGGAACAACAATACAAATCTAGATATTTGTAGAGGCACTATATATGAATGAACAGCTGACGTACTTGGAACCAAGCCACCTCTTGGACTATATACACCCAACCATCGAGGAGCTCATAACAAGCAAAGGGTGGGACACCATCAAGGTAAAGGCCGATCTCATAGGGGAAGTCTATACCTTCGTACGCGATAAAATTGCGTACGGGTATACCAAATCCTTCGCTCTTCCCGCATCCAAAATCCTAAAAAAAGGGTATGGCAACTGCATAACCAAAACCACCCTCCTGATGGCCCTACTCAGGGCGGTAGGCATCCCCTGTCGCTTCCATGCCATGACCATACGAAAGATCATCTTCCGGGGTCTCCTTCCCAAGTTTAGCTACAAGCTTGTCATCGATCACCCATACCATGCCTGGATTGAAGTGCAGTACAACAACAAGTGGCTTGCAATGGAAGG
>CAZGOK010000358.1:0-1975 GCA_964527665.1 uncultured Sphaerochaeta sp. | reverse complement strand
TACCACAGCGGCATTGGCTCCTCCCCCCTCGACTGTTACATGGACAACATCAAGGCGGTCAGGCCGGCCCCTTCCGACATGTCCAGGTATTTTCGCGCCCGTCTCGAGAGGAAGGTCTCCGCGGCCCGCACCATCCGATTCAACAACAAATACTACCAGGTACCGCTTGGATACGCGAACCTTACCATCGAGATCCGATTCTTCACCCCCGAGGGGCAGATAGAGGCCTTCTACAACGGGAAGAGCATCGGGTTCATCGAGGAGGTCGATTTCATCGCCAACGGCAATGCACACAGGCAGAGCAGGGAGGATAAGTAAAAATGGCATCAACCGAGCGTGCAACGGACATCAGGAACTATTACGGATTCAAGAGCTACCCCTTCGCTGCTGACGTGAGGGTGGAGGACATGTACAAGCTCAAGAGCATGGTGGAGATCAGCGAAGGCATTGAATTCGCCGTGCAGCAGTCCATGTATTTCGCCATCATCGGCGATGTCGGCTCAGGCAAGACCACGGCCCTTCGCTACAGCATGGCCCGTTTCCCTCCCAAAAGATATGCCGTGATCAACGTCGTCGGTGGGGACTATTCCTTCATTGAGCTGATGAGGCATACCATGGCATGTCTGGGCATCTTCACCCGCACCACCCAGCAGACGGTGATGCTCCGTTCCATCTATGAGGGGCTCGGGGCCCTGAGGGATGATGGGAAAACGCCCATCCTCTGTCTGGACGAGGCCCATTTGCTCAAGATAGATGTATACTCCCAACTGCATTTGCTGAGCCAGCAGAGCCACCAACAGCCGAAGGTGCTACCCATGGTGATCTGCGGGCAGGAAGGGCTCTTCGAGAAACTGAACAACTATCAGGCAAGGCCCATCATGAGCCGCATCCTCAGCGGATACAACCTGAAGAGCCTTTCCCAGGACGAATGCATCTGCTACATACAGCACCAGCTGTCCTCCATCGGGGGCGGGGAGCCTGACCTGTTCGAGCAGACCGCCCTGATTGCGGTGACCCAGGCTTCAGGGGGACTGCCCAGAAGGATCAACGCCCTCTGCCTCAAGGCGCTCAAGAGCACTATGGATTGCGGGCGGAGGAGCGTGACAGCAGAGGATATCCGCCTTGCAAGCAAGGATTGGTGGCAATGATGGACGTCCTGTATTCCCGTATGCGTCCCCCTGACAGGAAAAGGGCCCGTGCCCTTCCCGCCAAGGGAAAGAGGGAGCTCATCTTCCTGTTTTCGCTCATGGGAGGTCAGCGGGATTGGCTTGTGGACAACATGAAATGGATATTGAAGGACAACGGCGGCGATATCATCGCCTCCTGGCTCCTGCAATACATCTACGACCCCATGGGGTATGCAGAACCCCTGGACGATTCCGTCTGGGAAGGCTGTTTGGCCGATTATTGTGGCAAACGCGATGAAATCCTTGACGAATGGAGAGGTATGGGACATGAAGACAGAAAGGATTGCACTGGCAACCGATTTCGACAGGGAGAGCTGGATCTATAAGGCCGCCGTTGACGGCATATGCATGAAGCTCCTGCACTCAGAGATGCTTGACGAGTACGAGCTGTTTCTTGACGATGAGGATCCTGAGGGTCCGTCTATAAAGGATCAGGGGGCGATGCTTCTGGATTCCATAGCGATGGTTTCCCTCGTCCAATAGACTATGGGTTCCTTGCATCTCACCCTGTGGCGTTTGTTTCGCCATGGGGTGTTTTTCGTCTTCTGGTTGTAGCTGCTGAGTTGTCAGGGGACTCTGTTTGTATTGTACCCTACGGGAAAAAATCCCGAGAATTGGAAGAAAGACCACTTATTCGAAACTCAGCCCCAACAGGTTATATGTTTCCTGTCAATGTACATTTTTCACTCCAAGATAATTCGTAAGAAGTATTCAGAATAACGCGCAAATCAATATATGCTAAGACAGAGAGTCTATACAGGTTGCCTTGTTCAAGGAACTAAAGAAAA
>CAZGOK010000357.1:0-1975 GCA_964527665.1 uncultured Sphaerochaeta sp. | reverse complement strand
AGGGGCTGTTTCAAAAGTAAAAATCTTTTGAGGCAGCCTCGCTTGTTTTTCAAGACCAGCCAGTAAAATTAAAATCTTCTTAAATTCTCCCTAAATATCTATAATATAGAGAATAAATAGATGCCTAAGGGCATACCTATCCCTAAGGTGCTCTTAATGTCTTGAATTTTATATATCGTTTATGCTGTGGCTTGCCGGTGTGCGGTGAGTTCTAGGATGCCTCGACTGAGGCTTCGTACCAGAAGGGGACACCCGTCAGGTCATTTGTCATCCTGTGGCCGAGACGGATGGCATTCATGGCAAGGCACATCAGGGTCCATTCTGTCTTCGTGCGCTCACTGCCAAAGCACATGAAGCGCCTGAAGGAAAGGTTTGCCTTGATCTGGGCAAAGACTCCCTCCGCCTGGATACTCCTGTTCACCCTGGCTGAAATGCCGAACTCAGTGCTTATGTTCTCCAGTGCCTTCTTGCGGTACTCTGCAAGTTCCGCACTCACCTCGAAGCTCTTGTATTTTTTCTTGCTTCTCTTCATGCAGGCCTTCCTCAGGGGGCAGGATACGCAACCTCTCTTGCAGGCATATTTGGTGAGGATGGAGACGAACCCATACTGGTTCTTTGACTTGCGGGTGCCAGTGGCAACCAGCTTGCGTCCAGCCTTGCAGACATAGTAGTCGCCTTCGGCATTGTACTCCATATTTTCCCTGCGTCCGATATCCTTCTTCACCTTGGCTTTCTTGGACTGCTCATAGGTCTGGGGCTTTATGTAATCCTTGATGCCCATCTGCTCAAGCTGCACATGGTTGTTGAGGCTGTCATATCCGCTGTCCGCACAGTATCCCGAATATCTCCATGCATAGCTGGAATTCACCTTTTCAAGCGCCGGCACCATGGTGTTGTAGTCCGTCCTGTCGCTGCTTGAGTGGCATCCGACGATATAGTTGCCGTCAACCATGACCTGGATGTTGTACGCAGGCTTGAGCTGCCCGTTGCGCATATGGTCGTCCTTCATCCTCATGAACGTCGCATCGGGGTCTGTCTTGCTCATACTGTTACGCCCATCGCCGATTCTCTGCAGGATATCTACATAGTCAGCATGCTTGTCGAGAAGCTTGTTGACCTCCCGATAGTAGCGTTGTGCCGGTGTGAACCTGCATCCCTTGCCCGAACGGACAATGACATAGTCCTCCCCGCTGGATTCTATCTTGGCCCTGACGATCCTCAGCTTGTGCGGGATGTCATCGAATTCGTCGGCCACAATGCCCCAGCCATACCGGAGGCTTATCTCCTCAACTAGTGCAGCTCCCTTCAGCAATAGCTTTGCCAGGTATTTCTCGGTGGAGGTCTTCCACTTGAAGGAATACCGCCCAGCCCGGGACTCCATCTTGGTGCCGTCCTGAAAGATGACCTCCTTGCCCAACTCACCCAATTCCTCGAGGTTGTCGACTGAATTGGTGAAAACCTTTTCTATTGCACCAGGATGCTCTTTCACAAACCGGTTGATCGTCACATAACTTGGAGGGGGTGCCCCATCAAGGACCGCCATGAGGAACATATCCCTTCTGCACAGAGCCGCAATCTCCCTACAGCTGTACTTGCCCTGGGTCTTTCCGTAGAGGACTATCACCATCATGGTATAATAGTCGACGATGCGAGGCCTTCCCGAAACCTTCTTTTCCAATTCAGCATCAAAGCATCTGAAGTCCATGTTCTCAAGGAGCTTGATGATTGCCTGTTCTACAGGAAGAAGTTCGAGGGGTCTTGAGTAGTTCATGCTGAAAGATAGTTGACTGTGGTTGCTAAAATCTGTAATATTCATGTAGTGCTCCAATTCTTTGTGGTAAAAGTAATTATAGCACATAAGGGCTGCTTTTGCAACCCTTATTTTCATGTAAACACATATACTGTATGAATATATTAGAAAAGAGGAGCTGTTTTCCAGCCTGATTTCATATCAGACTTTTGAAACAGCCCCTTT
>CAZGOK010000356.1:0-1989 GCA_964527665.1 uncultured Sphaerochaeta sp. | reverse complement strand
CCATCGGCTTGCTGGAAAAGGACTACTACAAGGATGGCAGGGCGGCAAACCTCCGAGCCTTCCGCCGTGAGATACGCAAAGCCCGCACCCTGACCAATGGCATCATCGGGGTCAACATCATGGTTGCCGTAAGTGACTTTCACGAATTGCTCGATGTAGCCATCGAAGAAAAGGTGGACATAGTCTTCATGGGAGCCGGCCTTCCCATCAAGGGCCTCCCCGTTGAGAAAATTCGTGAGAACGGAGTAAAGATCGCCCCCATTGTAAGTTCGGCCCGTGCCACCGAGATGATCTTCAAGATGTGGAAGAAGATCTATAACGATGTCCCTGATGCCGTGGTCTTTGAAGGACCAAAGGCCGGCGGTCACCTAGGCTTCACTGAAGAACAGCTTGAAGACCCTGCCTTCCAGGTGGAAGCGATTGTACCTGAAATAGCTAAAGCACTCATTCCCTTTGGCCAGGAGTTCTCCCGGGAGATCCCCCTCATCGCAGGTGGGGGTGTCTATAGCGGGGAGGATATTTATAATGTGCTCCAGAGTGGAGCCCAAGGGGTCCAGATGGCTACCCGATTTGTAGCAACTGACGAGTGTGATGCAGACATCCGCTTCAAGCAGGCGTACGTGAACTGCACCAAAGAGGAGATCGGCATCATCAAGAGCCCTGTGGGGATGCCCGGCCGAGCCATCCGCAACAAGTTCATAACCGATACCGAAGCAGGCATACGCCCGGCCTTTACCTGTGCATGGAAATGCCTCTCCTCATGCAAGGCAGAGGATGCAAACTACTGCATCTCCATTGCACTGAACAACGCCCGACGAGGCGTGCTGCAAGGCGGATTTGTCTTTGCAGGGGTCAATGCCTATAGGATAGAGGAGATCGTCCCGGTCGCCTCCTTGGTTTCCGAACTCGCCACAGGCTACTGGCTTGCAGAGAGACAGAAGGTCGCATCCAAGTTGGAAACTCTGGTGGCAAGCTTGCAAAACCTGGCAGAGCGGTACAAAACCCTACAAGGCCAGGTCATAGAGCTGGGAAAGGCGTATGAAAAGGCCCTTACCACCCCTTCGGCCCTGATGGAGAAAGTATCCCTTGCAGAGCTCAGAAACAACTATGAGAAGACCCAGGCTATGGCTAGAAAGCTCCAGCTCAAAATGGTGGAGAAGCTCATGGCTTCCTGGTACCTTCTGGAACCACAAACGATCTAGGAATATACCTGAGCAGAAGATCACTGAAGATAGGCAATATCCAATGGAGGGAGGGGTGCATGCACCTCTCCCTCCATTTAGTTCAGCCATCGGGCCATTTTAGCCTCAGATATCTGTCTATTTTACTTCTATCTGTGTAGCTTGCCTTTTCCTACAGCAGCTTCTCTGTTCCACTGTACATCTCTGTGGTGTTGATGACCAAGGCCCCGTGTCCGGGATGCTTGGTAGGATTCCAGCCCTTCATCCAATCGAACATTGCCCCAGAGGTGTGATACTCCACATCCCCCTTGACCTGGTAGGATTTGCCCTCCTTGGTAATGAACAGGACAGTTGCCTTGCTCTTGGCATCAATGTTCTGCTTGGTCTTGGAAAAGTAGTTGTTGGCTATGACAATGCGATTGTCATCACTCAGGCCTACACAGGTTGCATAGATGCTGTTGGGCATTCCCTTACTGTCGACGGTGGTCACCACGACGGCTCCATCTCTCTGATCCCAAGCTTGTTTCACTACATCACTCATATCTTCTTCTCCCTTTCATAAACTATCGCTTCCATTGTAAACCTTTGGGGTATTGTTGCAAGGGGAATAGAGAAAAACATGCAGAGGGTACAAGGGCTTTGCCTTGTGATCACTGATACACAGGAGTCTCAATCTTCCCTGTCATGAATAGAACAAAACCAGTAGGTACGTAAGAATTTCAGTTTTTTAAAGCAGTAATCGGAACAACGTGTACACCATCAGGGCGAACATATGCTGCATTGGATAGTCCACATATAACACAAAGGA
>CAZGOK010000355.1:0-1995 GCA_964527665.1 uncultured Sphaerochaeta sp. | reverse complement strand
ATGCAAAGCCTTTCTTCTATAGTAACCTGTTTGTGAAACCTTAGTCTACGACTTCATAATCGGCATCTTCAACATTGTCCTTGCCGGTATGCTTCTTAGGTTCATCCCCACCTTCAGGGCCCTGATCCTCAGGCGCGCCTTCACCGCCTTCCTGTGCAGCGGTACTCTTGTACACCTCTTCTGCCAGTTTATAAGCGGCCTGCTGCAGTGCTTCACTCTTGGCCTTGAGATCTTCAGCGGAAGAACCCTGGTTTTCAAGCAATGCCTTCAACTCAGCGATGGAGCTTTCAATGGCGGCCTTGTCTTCAGAGGAAATCTTATCCCCATACTCCTTGAGAGACTTCTCAGTGGAGTAGACCAGGCTGTCAGCCTCGTTGCGTGCATCAATACGAGCACGTTCCTTCTTGTCCTCTTCAGCATGGGTTTCGGCTTCCCTGACCATCTTCTCGATATCAGCATCACTGAGACCTGAGGAGCTTTCGATCCTGATCTTCTGTTCCTTGCCGGTACCAAGATCCTTGGCAGATACGTGTACGATACCATTGGCATCAATGTCAAAGGTCACCTCGACCTGAGGAACTCCTCGGGGAGCGGTCGGGATACCGATGAGATCGAACTTGCCCAGTGTCCTGTTCTGACTGGCCATCTCACGCTCACCTTGCAGGACATGGATGCTTACAGCAGTCTGTCCGTCGGCAGCCGTTGAGAAGATCTGGCTCTTACGGGTAGGGATGGTCGTGTTGCGCTCGATCAGGCGGGTATTGACCCCACCGAGGGTCTCGATACCGAGGGAGAGCGGGGTTACATCCAACAAGAGGACGTCCTTGACATCGCCGCCGAGAATACCACCCTGGATGGCAGCACCCATGGCAACAACCTCATCAGGGTTCACACCCTTATGGGGCTCCTTTCCGAACAGCTCACGCACCAGAGCCTGCACAGCAGGGATACGAGTCGAGCCACCGACGAGGATGACTTCATCGATATCAGCAGCGGTCAGACCGGCATCGCGCAGGGCGTTCTTGACAGGGAGCTTGGAGCGCTCCACCAAGTCAGCAACAAGCTGCTCGAACTTCGATCGTGAAAGGGTCATCGCCAGGTGCTTGGGTCCTGATGCATCAGCTGTGATGAACGGCAGGTTGATATCGGTGCTGGTCGAGTTGGAGAGCTCAACCTTTGCCTTCTCAGCCGCTTCACGCAGTCTCTGCAGGGCCATCTTGTCACTGGTAAGGTCTATGCCGTTACCCTTCTTGAATTCAGAAGCCATCCAGTCGATGATCCTCTGGTCAAAGTCATCTCCACCAAGGTGGGTATCACCGTTGGTAGCCTTAACTTCGAAAACGCCGTCACCTAGTTCAAGGATGGAAATATCAAACGTTCCCCCTCCAAGGTCATACACGGCAATTCTCTCTTCCTTGGACGCATCCTTTCCAATACCATAGGCAAGGGCTGCGGCAGTAGGCTCGTTGACAATACGCTTGACATCCAACCCTGCAATCTTACCTGCATCCTTGGTAGCCTGGCGCTGTGCGTCATTAAAATATGCGGGGACAGTCACCACCGCTTCAGTTACGGGTTCACCGAGGTAATCCTCAGCGGTCTTCTTCATCTTCTGCAGGATGGCTGCTGAAATTTCCTGGGGGGAGTAGCTCTCTCCACGGATATCAAGCTTGATCTCACCGCCGGAACCGGCTCCCATCTTGTAGGGGATCCTGCTCAGTTCGGTGGGAATTTCACTCGCTTTGCGTCCCATAAAACGCTTGATCGAGTACACAGTATTCTCTGCGTTCGTCACCATCTGGTTTTTGGCGGGCTGGCCGACCAGGCGATCGCCCTTTGCTGTATAAGCAACAACAGAAGGAGTGGTCCTCTGCCCTTCACTGTTGGCAATGACCATTGCGTCGTTGCCTTCCATCACCGCAACACAACTGTTTGTCGTGCCTAGGTCAATTCCTATAATTCTTCCCATTGTATATTTCTCCTCTCCAATTTATT
>CAZGOK010000354.1:0-2001 GCA_964527665.1 uncultured Sphaerochaeta sp. | reverse complement strand
AGCCTGGAGAGCATCCTTACAAGCCAGGAAGTGCAGCTTGCCCAGATCGCAGACAAACTGAAGGAAGTCAAGGACAAGCAGAGAATCCTTGTGCAGCGTGCAACCAGTGCCAAAGAGAAGAAGCAGGTGGCCAAAACCCTGCAGAGCAGCGACAGCACCGACCTCGCCCGCAAGTTCAGTGAACTGGAGAGCAAGATCGAGCGCATGGAAGCCGATGCCGAGATGGCTGGCTACCATGGGAAACCCTCCAGCAGCGACGAGTTCAGCAAGATGGAGATGGACAGCGCCATCGAGGATGAGCTCGCTGCCCTGAAAGAGTCGATGAAGGAGAAGAAATAATGGAGTACCCACGCCAGGAGACCAACAAGCTCTATAGGGAGCACACCGGCTATGTGTTGGGTGTCATGGAAGGGCTGGCAAACTGGTCGGGTCTTCCGGCCTTTGTCCTACGCATTGTAGCGGTAGTCCTCTTGTTCAAGGTCGGGTTTGTCCCCATAGGACTTGCGTACCTTGGTGCAGCAATACTGATGCCCGGAAGATAAGAAACAAGGTTTGACGTGAGAGTCCAAACAGCATAGGAATCAAAACAATCATAGGGACAGCAACGTACCGTATACAGAACCAGGGTCATCGCAGGATGTCCCTGGTTCTTCTTTTTGTGCTTTGATGCTTACCTACAACTGATCCTTATACTTCCTATACAGCCCACGAAACTGGTCATAGGTAAGGTTGAGCAACTTGGCAGCTTCCTTCTGGTTGCCATCGCTTTGAGAAAGGGCCTTCTGCAGGTAGGAGAGCTCCAGATCCTCGCGTGCCTGCTCATACCGAGCAAGATCGAGGTCCTGGTAGGAGGCTTGTTGTTCTAGTGGTTGCTCTGCATAGGGATTGGCAAAAGGATCGAACTGCACCTCTTCGATGCTTGTAGTGTCACTACGGTAGACAGCCCTCTCCACCACATTCTTCAGCTCACGCACATTGCCTGGCCAGCTGTATGCCATGAGGCTTGCTCTTACCTGCTTGCTGAAGCGAGGCATCTCGCTCTTACCACACTCAAGGGCCATCTTTGAGCTGAAGTAATTGGCCAGGAGCATGATGTCTTCAGAGCGTTCCCGTAAAGGGGGAAGAAAGAGCACCTCAAAGGAGAGCCTGTCCAGCAGGTCCTCCTTGAACTTGCCCTCCTTGCAGAGCTGGGGAAGGTCGGTGTTGGTGGCGCCTATGATCCTGACATCGACTTCGTGGGTGACAGAGGAGCCTACCCTCTCAAAGGTGCCGTATTCGACCGCCCTGAGAATCTTCTCCTGCACTTCCAGGGGGATGAGGCCTATCTCATCAAGGAAGAGGGTCCCCCCTTCAGCTTCTTCGAATCTTCCTTTCCTGGTTTTTTGCGCTCCGGTAAAGGCACCCTGCTCATACCCAAAGAGTTCTGTTTCGATCAGGGAAGGAGGAAGGGCTGCACAGTTGACCGTCACCAGAGCGTGTTGCCAACGGGGGGACAGGAAGTGAAGCCTGCGTGCAGCCCCTTCCTTTCCACTTCCCCGCTCGCCCACCAGCAGCACTGATCGGTTGACCTTTGCCGCACGGCTGAGCTGGCGCTGGAAGTCAAGGAAAGCCTCACTCTCACCGAGCAGTTGCTGACTATACCCCACCTGATTGTTTTCCACTGCCCCCTCCCTTTGTGGTAAAATGTGCCATAGTTGGCGCGTTTTACCAACTTCACACTATCATAGAAGCTAGGAACTGGGAAGTAATAAAGCATTAACTCCCTTAAGGGAAGGGTTTGGAGGTTTTTTCGTATGGATTTGATTATTGGCATGCTTTATGCATATTGATATATAGCAGAACTGGTGGTACTACTACCTAAGGAGAACAGTATGGGAGTTTTTTCAAGATTCTTAGATATCGTAAATGCAAACATCAATTCACTTCTGGACAAGGCTGAAGACCCTGAGAAGATGATCAAGCTGATGATGCAGGAAATGGAAGATACACTGATCGAGCTCA
>CAZGOK010000353.1:0-2005 GCA_964527665.1 uncultured Sphaerochaeta sp. | reverse complement strand
CGATGGCACTCTACACGAGGTTTGAAGTTTCCTACAGAATCTTCAGAGCCCTTCTGAGTCGCTCCTATCCAGACCTGAAATTGGAAGACGATCCCGATATTACCCTAGCGATGGTGTTGTATATACACCTGACACGCACGAACTTTGCCCTACCCTGGGACACGTTCAAGAAGGTCAGGGAGGCAGAAGACGAGGATGAGGATGATGAAGAAGCGAGTCAGAAGGTAGGCGCCCTCTTGAAACACTATATGGATGTCTTCAATGCAGGTGAGGTTTTTGATGCCGAATCCTATAGCAAGCAGTCAGGAATGGATTTGGAAGAGGTCCAGGAGGTTGCTAGCGACCTGGAAAGAGTCTATGCAAAAAATATGCCTTCCTATGAAGTACGGGCCGAGGACGAAGCTTTTGAGTTATCAGGGTGGCCAGTGCCCCCTCCACAAGCAAGAGGTGATTTTCATGATGGCTTGGAGGAAGCCATGCTCTTTGACTACGATGAGGGGAAAGAGACTCAGGAAAAGTTCTCGGCCCTTGTCGGCGAAACCCACAACGAGGCCATCAAAAGCTACGGTTTGATGGAGTACGTCGAGGGAATGTTTCTCGACAACTTCCCCAGCTCCATAGCCTACACCCTGATGAACACCTTCTTCTGGATCCTCTTCTACGAAGGGAGGAAAGCTATCCCAGTACGTAGCTATGCTCTTGAGATGCTCAAGCTTTTTCCGTATCAAATAACGAAGGTCTATCCTGAAGATACGGCTTTCATAGAAGCCTTCAGCAAGTTCACCAAAAAGGTTCTCTGCAGCCAAGGCATCTGCTCCCTTGCAAAGAGGCCAAGCTCTGAAGAGGTCCGTAAAGGCACCTTTACCATAAAGGGCAGTGACGCGTTCTACAGCTTGATGAAGGCTTGGGATGCCTAAGATCATTGCCAGGCTCATGCTGAGGCAAGAGAGGCGGCTGTAGGGCTCATACGCAGGAGTTGAAGGGACAAGCAGAGAAGTGAAACTCCATGTGGAAGGGGCAAGATGATACGCATCTTGCCTCTTCTTTGCAGTATACTGAAACGATCACTGCCCACCTTGGACAGACTGGAGCGACCATGATCCAAGAGTTCTCCCTCACAAACATACTCTCCATCAAGGAGAGGCAAACCCTGAGCTTTGAAGTAGCCCTCAAGGAGAGTGAACCCAGCCCCCATTGGGTAGAGATGCCAGATAGGACAAGGCTTCTCCGGATGGCTTGCATCTATGGAGCCAATGCATCGGGAAAGACAAACATCCTTCAGGCATACAACCTGTTCATGGACTTTCTGCTCAATGGATTTGCCACCCTCAAGCCAGATGATCCAATTCCAGTCATTCCCTTTCAGTTTGACCCTGATACTCCTCACGAACCAAGCTCGTTTGAACTCAAGTTCTACCTGGACGGGCATCGGTATATCTATGCCATCACCATGACAAGATGGCAAATCATCAGCGAATCACTGTACTGGTTTGAAACCAAGCAGAAAAAACTTGTGTATAGGCGTGAAGCCAATGGGGAGATTGCCTGGGGAGCCAGCATTACAGGGAACAAGAAGCAGATCACCACTATGACAAAGCAGAATGTCCCATTGCTCACTATGGGTGCCAAACTCGACCATCCATTGTTTGCAAGGGTGTACCAATGCCTAGACCAACTGACGACCTCCCTTATCACAAGGGACTCTGATCCTTTGATGCAAGAGCTACTCAAGCAAATAGGAGAGAGTCCAGACAACAAATCAGCTCTGCTCCAGTTTTTAGACAATGCATCTTTCACCACCATAGAAGATATCATAGTGGGGGCAACCGACCTTCCTCAAACGTTTCTTTCAATGGCTCAATCTGTTGGAGTCAAAACACCAGGTGCTAAGCATAGGACGGCTCAGGTAGTGCATCGCTTCAACGGGAGGACATACTCCTTGCCGATAGGCAAGGAATCAGAGGGAGTGCAGCGATGTATGGAGCTGGCCCTTCCCCTGCTCGAT
>CAZGOK010000352.1:0-2005 GCA_964527665.1 uncultured Sphaerochaeta sp. | reverse complement strand
CACGAATCGGAACCGCAATGAAAGGACATAGGAACGCAGGACTGCACCATTGCAGAACCGGATCTGTCCGCACTCTATTGATTATCCAGCAGGGAAGGCCAGAAGCCTAGATAAGTTCCTCGTACCTTCTCGGCAGGATACCAAAAATCATCTTCTCACAGGATTCATAGCTGTGACGGTAATGGATCTGCCTGCCTTTCTGGGAGCTTTTCACCATCCTGGGGTCGTCATCAAGCTTGGCAAGATTCATCACGAGCTTCCTCAGAAGTGAGCGGTTCTGCATGCCATTCCCTTTCCTGGCAGTGCACCGGTCCTCCATATAAGCGGTATCAAGGCAGAAATGGAAAAGTTCTACGGTCCAATGGGAGCGTGCGATGTGCATGAACTGTTCTGCACCGATTGGTGCGCTCATGATGTAACACACAAGCTCCAGTGATACTTCATCTGCGTTCACAATCTCTCCGGTCTTCTTGTCGGTCACATCCTTAAGCACGATCCGCTCCCTCTCCAGCATGCCGATTGCCTTGACAGTCCCCCATTTTTCATGGGACTTGAGGCAGGAGACATCCTCCGAGTAGTAGACTTTCCTCGTCTCCATCCTTCCGTGGTCCTTGTCAAAGGTCTCCAGGTAGGAAATGTCACCGAATTTCGGATTCCCGTAATTCTCCAGGTATTCCTTGATGTCCTGCTGCAGCGACGGCTGGTTCAGCTTCACGGGAAGGACGTACACCCCACCCTTTGAAACGATCTTGTCGGCGATTTCATACTGGGCCCCTATGGCATCTATGGTGACTATCGAATCATTGAGGTCGAGCCATTCGAGAAACTCCGGGATTGTCGATATCTCGTTTTTCTTCGCATCGATCCTCATCTGGCTGAACAGCACACCTTCCTCCACGAGGAAGGCATTCAGTATGTACGGCACGTATTTCGAGTGCGCCTTCTCGCAGGCGGCTCTGACGGCCTTGCCGTCTATCGCTACGTGCTTGCCCCTCGAGCTCGTTATCTGGGCCAGCCATTCCATGAAGCAGGTTATGAAATGCTCAGGGTCTATGGCTGCGAAGGTTGCGGAGAAACAGTCGTGCGACGGTATCCGCTCCAATGAGAGTAGTTTTCGAAAATAGGGCAGGTGATATTCCAGTTCCACACACATATTTACGAAATCGGTGAATCCCCAGAGCGTCCCGTAGGTCGCCAGGATGAGTATGTCATCAAGGCGGTATCGCTTGCCCCGCACATCACGTGGGTCGGGAACGCGTGAGAAGGCCTCCCTCAGGCTGATCCTCCATTGCTCAAAGTCCCTCTTCTTCCCTTCTATCCGTTGCTTCTTCACTGAACGTCCCATGGCAGTTCCACTCCTGTTTCTTCTAGGATTTGCTTCTGCAGCTCTCCAATCTCCGTCATGACCAGCCGCCCGTCGACCTCGACAAGCCGTATCCTCTTCAGCGGCGCAAGGCGCTCGAATGGGAACCCCATAAGCCTTTCAAGCTTTTTCTTCTGGGCAGAGATGCAGGTGCCGTCAAAGCCTTCGCACCATGAGCTCCGGCTCCGGTAGAGGTAAGATTCATCCGATTCGGTGACAATGAGGCACCCGAGGACGGTGGTCGCCCGTTGCTCCGACCCGAGGTCCTTCATGAACGAGGGCGGGGCAAGCGACTGCAGGGCATAGGAGAAGCCGTACTCCCATACCCTGATGCCGCTGGATTTCCTGTCTATGGTGAATCTCTCCATCACCCCTTGCGGCGTGATGGCCCCGATGTAGTTCTGTACAGGCTGCGGGTTTTTCATTCCAGGGACCCGCTTCGAGGAATTGCTGTACAGCGAGTAGTTGCCTTTCCCGTCGGACTTGATGACAGTCCCTTTTCTCTTCTGGCGCTCGGCCCATTCCGGAAACCTTCCCATGAGGTGCCTCCTTTGTATAAGTATATGATAACACCATCATATACTTATTGCCACAAAAATATACCCAGAACCTGAAACCTTCAAATTCTGGGCTTATTGATGC
>CAZGOK010000351.1:0-2006 GCA_964527665.1 uncultured Sphaerochaeta sp. | reverse complement strand
AGAAGGAGAGTGGTAAATCTCTTCATGATAACTCCTTGGGATAGTATACTCTGTACATCTTTCCGTGAGTAGTCTTTGGCCCATCACATTACTATAGATTCCTGTTAGCAGAATGCCGCCTGCATATACTCGTTTAGACTTTCACCTTCGTACATCAGCCGGTACAGGGCCTGGACAAGGGGGAACTGCTCGCTGACCTCCTTGTCGCGGGTCATCTCCCCCATAAGCTTGACAGTCCTGCTTCCTTCTAGAACGGTCGTTGACTTCTGCCCACCCTCCATGGAGAACCCTTTTCCCATCAAAAGGCCCAGGGTGCGGTTTCGCGACAGGTCGTTGAGGCTGGTGAGCCCGAGGTCCCCGATGCCGCAGTAGCGAAATATCGTCTCGGTCTCGCACTCAAAGAGGGAGAGGAACCGCCTCATCTCGTTGACCGCCTTGGTGTAGATGAGAAAGTCAACGTTAGGAGAGTTGAACCTCCCTGATACCAACCCTATGGCGATGGCATACATGTTCTTCAGGATGCTCATCAATTCCACTGAGCGGATGTCCTGGGTATAGTCCAGGTAGAGGCCCGTATCGGGGAGGATATATTGCTTGAAGTCGAGGAAGTCCTCCCTTGTCCCCCCGAAGGTGAAGGAGGAAGGCAGGCCGTGCAGCACCTCTATGGCAAAGGTTGGGCCTTTCATGCTGGCAGTCCTGGCAAAGGGTATCTGCTCGGTGATGAAGGCTCCGTCATCACTCATTCCCTTGGCAAGGTTGATGACCATGCAATCCTCTTTCGTCAAGGCCTTGATCTCCTCGGTAAAGGAGACGATGGCCTTGGAGGGTATGACCAGCAGGATGCAGTCGGCCGAACTGAAGATCGCCTTGTCCCCAGTTGCCCTGATGCTGGTGTTGAGGAAGTGGGTGGGGAAATATTTGGTGTTGCGGTGGTTGCGGTTTATATCCAGCACCACATCCTCCTCGATGCTCCAGAGGATGACGGTATTCTTGGTGTTCCAGGAGAGGCGTTCGGCCATTGCTGTGCCGAACACCCCCGCTCCTGCTATTACGATAGTGTTGTGATGGTGCACGGTGTGACTCCTTGGCCTTTGGGCCAGATCATGGTGACGTGGGGAATGTCATCTTCAAGGTAAATGGTCGGGTCTTCAACTATAAAGCCAACCTTCTGGTAGAACCCTTCGCTTCGTGTCTGGGCGTGCAGATATACCATACCAGAGACAAGGGCGAGGGCCGTTTCCACCAACAGTTTGCCAAACTGCTTGCCCCTGTGCGTATCCAGGACAGCGATACGCTCAAGCTTGGTACCCTCATCGGTCCTTCGAATCCTCAAGGTTCCCACAGCCTCCTCCCCAAGTAGGAGCAGAAGGTGGGCACATGAAGTGTCCTTACCGTCGAAGTCGACCTCTTCATGGACGCCTTGTCCTACGACGAAGACACTTCTGCGCACAGCTTGGCATTGGAGGATATACTCATGATTCTCGCTCCTTGCAGCTGCGCTCTTTTGTATGTGGATGAGTTGTGTTTTCATCCCTGCATACTACCGCTAAGGACCACTTTGGGGCAAGAGCGTACCCAATTGCCTGTTTTGGTCATTTGTTTCATAGACAGAGGGCTCTGTTTTCAGTAGGTTTATGGTATGAAAAAGGATATCATAGCATGAAAATAGTAATAATAGGAAATGGAGTTGCTGGAGCTACCCTAGCCCAGAAACTTACCAATAAAGGATTAGGGGTGACCCTTTTTGCAGAGGAGCCCTATGGCTTCTACAGTCGGATAATGTTGCCGCACTCGCTCTACGACAAGGAAGCGCTCTCTCATTTGATCTCTACCAACGATCCTCCCTACCTGGTGAAGAAGCCGGTTACCGCAATCTTCTCCGATAGGAAGGAGGTAGCGACCAGTGATGGCAAGCATTACTCCTACGACAAACTGGTCATCGCCACAGGCAGCCGTTCGCGAACCTTGGACATCTTCTCCAACACTGACGGGGTGTGCACGCTGCG
>CAZGOK010000350.1:0-2020 GCA_964527665.1 uncultured Sphaerochaeta sp. | reverse complement strand
TTCGCACTTACCGGTGCAGTCAAAGGTGTTCGTGTCAAACTCGACATCCTGGGTGTCATAGTCTTTGCCTGCACCGTAGGGTGTGGCGGAGGCATGTTCAGGGACATGGTCATAGGAGCCACGCCAGTTGCCGCTCTCTCAAACAGTTCGTATATTATACTATGCGTTGCCACGGGCCTTGCAGTATTCTTCCTTGCTCCCAAGTTTGTAGGCAGATGGAGGGTTATCCTCTTCTCCGATGCCTTGGGTCTGGGAGTGTTTACCGCCATTGGCGTTGCCAAAGGCGCCCTGTACGGCATAGGACCCGTGGGACAGCTACTCTGTGGTGTCTTTTCTGCAGTAGGAGGCGGTATGGTCAGGGACATCATGAGTCGCTCTGTTCCGACAGTCCTCACCAGCGACTTCTATGCCACAGCCTCCCTGTTGGGAGGTATCGTCTATCTTCTGCTGGAAATGACGGCCTTGAGCCTGCTTCCCAAGTTTCTGATCACCACGACGGTGGTCTTCATCATTCGCCTGGTAGCCATCAAGTACAACTTCCATCTGCCAGTAGCGAAGACAGCATTGCCAGTGGAAGACCATTTGAGCATGCACCGATAAGGAATATTCATGAATTCACAGCCCGTATATTATGAGCAGCCCTACCTCAAGAGTCTCGAATCCACCGTCATCGCCATCACAGATGAAGGAGTCCTTCTGGACAAGACCATCTGCTACCCCGAAGGGGGAGGCCAAAGTGGTGACAGGGGAACCGTTGGTGGTTGTCCGCTTCTTGATACGGTAAAAGGCCAAGGGGAAGAGATCCTGCACAAGGTGGAGAATCCAACCTTCGCCGTTGGCGATACAGTTCTGGTCGCCCTTGATTGGGATCATCGTCATCACTACATGCAGATGCATACTGCCCAGCATATAGCCAGTGGAATCCTGCACTCCCGTTACTCCATAGGAACGGTGAGTGTGCACCAAGGGGAGAAGATTCTCACCATTGAAACGGACCGATCAAGCATACCCACACTGACCTGCTATGCCCTGGAGGACCTGGTCAACCAGAGCATACGTGAGGCCCATCCTCTCTACTATAGGGAGGAGACACAAAGCGATGCTCAAAAGCTCTCCTTACGCCGATCCATCAAAGTCTCCAGTGAAACAATACGTTTGGTAGTGGTCGAGGATGTGGATGTCACAGCCTGTGGAGGACTACATCTTGCAAATACGAGTGAAGTGGGGCTTTTCCAGTATGAAGGGCAGGAAAAACTTCGCTCCCATGTTCGCCTTATTTTCTCAGTCGGAAAGCAGGCCCTCACCTCCATACGGGAGAATCGTGCTCTGGTCGACCAACTCTGCACCCTGCACTCCGCTCAAAAGGAAACCCTCCTCGAAGTCGAGACGCTCCTGTTGGAACAGATAAGTCGCGATAGATACCTCTTGGGCAAAAAGTCCGAGAGGGTAGCATCACTACTACTGGAGGGCCTTGTTGCGAAAGCAGATCGTATAGACGATGTCCCTATAGTCCTGTGGGAAGTAGAAGAGGATATCGACATGAAGGACGTCGCCTCAGCTTTTGCTCAACAGGAGGATATCGCCCTATGTGCTGCAAAAAGGGAAAAGGGAAAACTCCTCTGGCTGGTAGGCCTCGCTGGTAAAGCCTCCACACTGCTGGATTTCAACGCTTCCAAGAAACGCCTGTTAGAGCCCATAACAGGGAAGGGAGGAGGAAGGGGATCCCTTTTCCAAGGGGTAGGGATAGGCGAGAGTGAAACTCTGTTCGCTGCCTTTACAGGATTGATCAATGAAACTATTTGAAAGAGTCAAAGCTCTGTTTGCCAAGGATAGCTATCTGCTTGAAGATGGGTCCTTGAACATAAAGAAACTGCTTATCAGGACCTTTTCAGCGACTATAGTAATTTTAGGACTCTATCTGTTTGTCATGAGAATATTGACCCTTTTGGGCCTAGACGAATCTGTGGTGGTCAGGCAGTTCATCATCAATTTTGGGGTAAAGGGCGTTGCCCTGTATGTC
>CAZGOK010000349.1:0-2021 GCA_964527665.1 uncultured Sphaerochaeta sp. | reverse complement strand
ACAACAAGCTTGTAGCCTTCCAATAAGTGAAGTCTTTCTTCTGCCTTTGCAAGGGCTTCGGATCCCTCCTTGGCTTGGGCCTCCAACAGAGGCAGGGCAAGCTCCTCTTTCTGCAGGGAAGAGGCTTCACCTCTTTGCTGGCTTCGCATTTCCACCAGGGTTGCATATGAGCCTTCCAGGGTCGCTGCCTTGAGGGCACTATCGAGGCAGTTCCGATCAGCAGTAAAATGAAGCATATCGGAGGCAAGCAATTCTTCCTGTTCAGACAAAGCTTTGATCTCCTCTTCCAAGTGGGCTATGCCTGTTAGCCAGGTGATCGCCTTGGAGAGGTCGGAAACGAGGGCAAGCAGGGTGCCCTCCTCCTGTTGCTCCAGGAGGAGTGTCTCTGTTACCACTGCCTCCTCCTCATCAGAGAGTATAAGGATGCCTTGGGTAACAGCCTCCATTTCAGAGAGGGTGGCCCTCTCTTGGCGCAGCCGCTCATGTACGGCAACGGATATGTCCGAGTAGATCTTGGTCCCGGTTATCTGCTCCAGTATCTTGGATTTCTGCTCGACAGTTGCCTTGAGAAAGGTATCGAACCCCCCTTGGGCCAGGAGGATCGAGCGGGTGAACCGGTCGAAGTCCA
Source organism: uncultured Sphaerochaeta sp. (assembly GCA_964527665.1). Classification (GTDB taxonomy): domain Bacteria; phylum Spirochaetota; class Spirochaetia; order Sphaerochaetales; family Sphaerochaetaceae; genus Sphaerochaeta. The sequence goes on along the minus strand of CAZGOK010000349.1, from coordinate 1,393 downwards.
TACCTGTCTTCTCCTCCACCAGAGCGAGAACCGCAGTCAGTTTTGTTTCAAGGACTTTCCCCTCTTCATTGGCTTCAGAGATCTCATGCTTAGGGCTCTGCAACTCCCCTTCGGCCCTTCTGCGGGACCGGTGGTGGGACCAGTGACAGCGATACGTGCCCTCACGGGAGGCAAAGACGACCTCTGCATAGCACTCCCCTGTCTGGCGGCTCATGATGTCGTTGCTGCTCTGGGTAATCCGTCCGAGGCGAGGGGTCGATCCATAGAGGGCAAGGCAGATGGCATCGAGGATGGTGGACTTGCCCGCCCCGGTAGGACCGGTGAGGGCAAAGATACCATTGTATGCATACTCCTGATCGGAAAAGTCTATATGCCACTCCCCATAGAGGGAGTTGAGGTTTTTGAATCTGAGTTCTAGGATTTTCATCGTATTCCCTTTATTCTGCCCTTGCGTCGGTTTCAGCAAGAGTCTGCACTATCTCATTGTATGAGGCGGTCAGTTCAACACGCTCCTCTTCAGGTATCTCTTCTGCATCAAGGCACCGTCTGAACACCTCTGAGGTGTCGAGCTCCTCCAGTGTCTCATGCTCATTGATTGCCCCCAGTACGCGCTCGGTGACCCGTCTGTTCTTGATGATGGTTACCACCAGGGAGGAGCCTTCCAACAACGCTTCGATCTGTTCGCGCAGGTTGGCAGAACTGTCGGTGCCTGTATATTCAATCTCTAGCCAGGCAGAGCTCCCATCGCTGGTGAGCTTTTCGACAGCAGAGGCGATGTGATCCAAAGAGCCGGTGATGCGCACCAGCTGTTGGAAGCAGGGGACAGGGAGGAGCTCGATCATGGGATCGCTGCCATCAAACTGCACAAGCACGACCTGCTTTTCCTGCTTGGCTTCTCCGAACCCCATGGGTATCGGGGAGCCGCTGTAGCGCATATGAGACAAGCCCCCGACCATCTGGGGCACATGCAGATGGCCCAAGGCAAGGTAGTCGATGGATGGAGGGAACATGTCGCTCCCGACATGGCTTAAGGAGCCGATGTAGAGTTCGCGTACCCCATCGCCATCGATAGTCTCCCCTCCTGCTGCAAAGAGGTGGCCCATGGCGATGATGGGGATGGAGGGGTGGCCATCCTTGGAGAGGGCTTTTTGCTTCTTTACTGCCAAGGAGCAGACCTCTTCGTAGTGGGAACGCATCCCATCAGCTAGTTTGGTACTCTTGTCCTCAAGGCTCTCCCCTGCTTCCACCGAACGGATATCACGGTCACGAAGGTAGGGAACGGCACATACGATCGCTTCTGGCCTGCCCTTATGGGAGAGAAGAAGCACCTCATCCTCTATCGTATCCGCCTTTGATCCCACTACATGGACATTGAAGGCTTGTAACAATGCAC
>CAZGOK010000348.1:0-2022 GCA_964527665.1 uncultured Sphaerochaeta sp. | reverse complement strand
TTTTTTTCCAGTGGAGTCCGCTTTGCCTGGGTTAACATGGACCATGCAGTGCTTTACTTGGGGAAAGTTCATCTCGATGGCATGGTGAACCCTCTCTGCGATGGCATGGGCCTGGACGAGGCTTTGACTTCCTTCAGCTGAGATCTCGACATCAACAAAGGCTCTGGAGCCAAACATGCGGGTCTGCAGGACATCGACGCTCAATACACCTGTCTGTTCCTCTGCAACCTTGCGGATCTTCCTGACCACATCGTCGGGGCAGGCGTGGTCGACCATCTTGTGTACCCCATCCTTGAAGATATCAAGGCCGACCTTGAAAATGAACATGGCGATGACAATGGCTGCGATGGAGTCGGCTACAGGCAACCCCATGCGCGATCCCACTATGCCGATAAGGCCTCCTGTGGTTGCCAGGACATCACTTTGCGAATCCCAGGCGGAGGCCATCAGGGCAGAGGAGCCTGTTTTTTTGGCAGCCCTCCTGGTATAGAGGAACATGATCTCCTTGATGATGATGGACCCTATGGCAGCGACCACTGCAATCATGCCTGGCATGGGAAGATTCTTATAGGAGCCTCTGAATATCTTTCCAAGCCCATCGAAAAACAGTCCGACACCAAGGGCCATGACGATGCCGGAGACCAGGATGGATGCGACACACTCTAGCCTTTCATGGCCATACTGGTGGTGCTTGTCCGAATCCTTGGCAGCAGCAGAGACTCCCACTATGACAATGACAGAGCCTATCACATCACTGGCATTGTTGATGCCGTCGTTTATCATGGCATGCGAGTGTGCAAAAAATCCTACTGCAAGTTTGGACAGGGAGAGGAAGGCATTCATGAAGATGTTTGCCCTGGAGGTGTGCATTGCCAGCTTATGATTCTTTTCCTGATCCACGTGTTCCCTTCTTTTTAGGTAGTTGAGCCTTGGCTCAGAGTAGATTTACCGTACTCGTTGGCCATTGCTTTGTCAAGCAAAGGCCGAGTCTGCAAAGAGCTGTCACAGATATGATTTCCCTTGTTTTTTGGGGGAGGCATGCTATAGTAAGAGAAGTGAGTGAGTACTCACTTGTTTTATCCATGGGGGGATGTGTGCGAGAGAAAGAGCCGAAATTCACCAAAAAGACCTTTGACCACCTTCCTTTGGAGAAGCAACAGCTTATCCTATCCACTGCAACCGAGGAGTTTGCCCAAAACGGGTATGAGCGGACAAACATCAACGTCATAGCTGAGAAGGCCGGCATCAGTGTCGGCTCTCTCTACCAGTACTTCACCTCCAAAGAGGACCTATTTCTCATGACAGTGCATGAAGGGTCGGTATTCCTTGCCAAGGCTTTGGAACCCATCATATCCAGTGAGCAGAGCATCATTGAGAAGCTGTATAACATCATCAGGGTTATCCAGACCACATGTCGGGAAAAGCAGAGTCTCATCAAACTTTATAGTGAGATGACCTCGGTGGGAAATGCCGACTTGGTGCAACGTCTCTCCCTTGAGATAGAGGGCATCTCTTCGGTTGCCTATGCAAAGCTTCTGCAAGAGGGACAAGAGAGGGGAGAAGTCCGAAAGGACATTGAGCCTCGCCTCGGAGCCTTCTTTATGGACAATCTGTTCATGTCCCTGCAGTTCTCCTATGTGAACGGGTACTACATACAACGCTTCAAGACCTATGCGGGGGAATCGATCCTTGAGCAGGATGAAAAGGTCGCCAACGAATTGCTGGGCTTTATCCGCTCGGCACTGCTTGTCTGATAGGAGGTTCCCGATGAACAGACCAGCCTATCTTCTCTCCTATGACGTGGGTACCACCGGGGTGAAGACCTGCCTCTTCTTGGCAGAGGAGACCCTTATGCTGGTTGCCTCCTCACTTTGTGGGTATCCCCTCCATATCTCTGAAGGGGGAGGGGCAGAGCAGGATCCCTTGGATTGGCTCTCTGCAATGGAGAAGAGCACCAAAGAGGTGCTCTCTGAATCTGGTATTGATCCTGCCTCCATTGCAGGTATCTCCTTTTGCTCGCAG
>CAZGOK010000347.1:0-2028 GCA_964527665.1 uncultured Sphaerochaeta sp. | reverse complement strand
TTCAAAAAAATATTGTCGTTCTCCCATCAAGGAGTCATAAGCTCGACAAAGCATTAGAAGATCTTCAGGCATCGTAACCATGCGGTCCTTATGGCGTTTTGAATTCCTGATAAAAAGTATTCCCTTGTCCAAGTCGACATCTTGTCTTAGCAGTCGTACAGGCTCCCCTGGCCTAAGAGCACAACAATACATCATTCTGAATAATACTGGGATGGTATATTCCCGTTTGGGCGACAAGTGGTGAGTAGGAAGGGAGTCGACAGCAAGGAACAACCTTGACAGCTCCTCATCAGTGAACAGATAGGGGGAGAAAAACTCTTGCTTGTCTATACAATCAACAGGAAGCACAAATGCTTGCTTTCCAATGCCTTTCTGATATTTCCCAAACGCCCGTATGACATTCAGGCGTATCCTCCTGTTGTTCTGGCTCTCATCAAACTGTCTGGTGCTCCAACCAAGGACAATATCTTCGGTCATTACATCCAGTGATGGAAATTTTTCTGCAGCATATTCATCAATCTTTGAGAGGTGATACTCATAAGAATTGCGGCTGTATCCAAGGGACTCCCGTAGTTCCAGAAATCCATTGATGTCAGGCCCCAGCTTGCTGATGGTTTTTTTCATTGGTATACCTCGCTTGAAACAGGTATGCCTGCAAAACCCAGCGAACAAGATTTCATGTTTGGGTTTGCGGATATATATCGGTCAGCACTACTGCAATCTGAATGCCCGAGTACCTGAATGATGGTTGTGACAGGAACTTCTGATGCTGCCATAAAAGTAGCAATCGTGCGTCTCAGACTGTGAAAGTTCCGCCCTGATAGTTTTGGTATAGAGATTCTTTCACAAATTCTTGACAACAGGTCATTGAATGCAGTTTTTTCAAGAGGTCTAACCGGTGCCCTGAATGTAAGAAAAACATGTTTATAATCAGTGCCCCTTGGCCTGTCATCCAATATATAGTCGGCGATTGCATTTCCGGTCTCTGCAGGCATTGGTATGTAGAGAGTTTTCCCTGTCTTTTTTTGGGCCAAACGAATTATGTATCGTTTCCAGTCAATGTCGCTCAGATTAAGTTTGGAAATATCACTTCTGCGCAAACCACAGGAAGCAGCAAGCAATAGTATAGAGTAATCACGTCTTCCGATTTCTGTGTCTCTGTCACATGCCCCTAATATTTTTCGCAGTTCATCAGCAGAAAAGGCAGGAATAAGCTTTTTCCTTTTGCAAGGAACATATAGGGAAGATTCAATTTGTAAAGGGCATACCCCTATTTTATTGAGATATCTAAGAAACTTATTTATATTCCTAGTGACAACTCCCATGCTGTTAGGGTTTGATTGTCCAAACTTGATCATTATCTGGGAAATATCCGATAGTTTCAGGCCAGAAAAGCATAAGATTCCTTTGTCTTCAAGCCAACAACAGAACTGGCGCGTAACAGTGCTGTACCGTGCCAAGCTTGCGGGCTCAAGATGGAAATATCCAATTGAAGCGTCGATAATATCTTGAAAGTATCGGCTAGGGTTGTATCGGTTTCCACGACACCTAATGGCCCAACTAATACCTTCCCCTGCTACATAATTTATTACTAGGTCTACTGATTTTCGAAGAGAAGAGAGATATTGCTGTGAGTAGGGAATTACCCTTTGGATTACAAATACCCAATAGTCATCTAGAATCTTCTCAGAATATTCTGATGCCCCCTTTTCTGTGAAGAAACCCTGCATCTTTTTGAAGTATTGAGTATATTGCCGTATTGTGCCCTTGGCAAACCCAAGTTTCCTTAACCCCGCGAGTATTTCTTCGAAGATAAAAACCATTGTCAGATTATCCATAGGAACCTCCAAAAATTCTTAGTCACGAAACACTTCGTGCAATGATAGTTTATGAGGTGATGGCTATTATTTGGAAGAATTTATTCCGACTAAATTGTTAAATTGTTCACTATATTTCTAAAAAATACAAAGACTTGCACTTCTGCTAAAATGAAACATCGGCATTTTCCCAGTATCGGCATATCGCCGG
>CAZGOK010000346.1:0-2035 GCA_964527665.1 uncultured Sphaerochaeta sp. | reverse complement strand
TTTACCAGCAATCGTTGTGGTACCATCTTTTACAGTAAGCACCTTCGGTTTTATTTCTCCCTCAGAGATTTCATAGCTAGGACGGATATAGTTTCCGGCATCAATTCCTGTCAATGTGTAGTTGAAGAATATTTGCTTGTCTTTCCCCACTGTAGAACCCATATAGAACCCATTAGAAATTACGTTTACAGTATCATTGTCACACTTTCCTGAAACTATTCCTGGGGTAAAGACTATACGGTTGTTACCATCATATTGCTTGTCTGGTTCGAATCCAGTTGGAGCTGTTATAGTCAGCTGTTTTGGTTGGATCTCTCCATCATTAGTGATGAAATTAGCTGGTTTGCTGTACTTACGTGCATCTCTTCCGGTAAGAGAGTATGTAACTGTTATAGTTTTTCCTGTTCCAGCATTTTTGTTATTAAATGTTGCTGCAGCGACTACCTTCACATCATCTGATCCAATAATACCCTCAGTGATGATACCAGGAAACACTATACACTCATCTGTACTATTGTAGACCTTTGTTTTTACAAGAGTAGGATTTGAAATGGTGAGTTGGCCAGTAGAAATCTTTCCTCCAAAGATATCGTTACTGTTCGGTGCAGAATAGTTGTCAGCATCGGCACCGCTCAAGGAATAGACTACAGTTATGGTCTTGTTTGTCCCTACCGCCGTATCATTGTAGGTAGCCAAGGCGCCTAAGGTTACGGCATCGTTGCCAATTACTCCGACCAAATCACCAGGATTAAGAACCTCAACATCCACTTTTTCGTCTGAGAGCTTCTCTGTTACAACCTCAGTGGTTCCACTCTTTACTGTGAGCTGTTTCTTGGTAATCGCTGCTGCTTCTAGAGTGTATCCATCAGGGGCAGTATAGTTGCCTGCATGTTTCCCTGAAAGGGTGTACCCAACGGTGATGATATTGTCAGCCGCTACAGACGTGCTGTTATAGGTGGCTGTTGCCGTAAGGACTACGTCTTCGTTGTTAACTACTCCTTGTGGCATTCCATGACGAGTTACCGCAGCAGAGAGTTTACCGTCATACTCTTTGGGCTGGGAAACAACAGTGGTCTCTGTGACGCCAGACCCTACTTTTAGGGCCTTCTTGGTGATCTCCCCACTTGTTGTCAAATAGGAATCAGGAGCCCGATAGTTTCCAGCTTTTGCTCCCGTGAGCATGTAAGTGACTCTAATGTGCTTGTTTGTACCAATACCTATATCTAAATATTCTCCTGAGGCGGTGACAGTCACACCACTATCATCATACAGACCTGTGATATCCTGCCCCATGGTGAACACCACACTATCAGTTCCATCATACTCTTTGATAATAGTATTAGGGAAAGAAGGATCACTTATGAGCAGTTGCTTAGGTGTTATCACTCCAGTAGTAATTGTATTATTGACAGGAGCTAGATAGTTCGCATTGGCTTCAGTTAAAGCATAGGATACAGTTATCTTTTTATTGACACCTACATCTACATTTTTATACTCTGCCGTTGCACTTACAGCTATAGTACTCTGGTCCTTAGCTATGACTCCGTTTAGCGTGCCTTGTTCGACACCCAGATTCTTAGTTCCATCATAGGTCTTGCTTGTATTGGAAAATCTAGGATCATTGATGGTCAGCTGTACAGCTTTGATCTCACCCGACTTGGAAGTAAGGGGAACTGGTTCACTATAGTTGCTTGCACCAGAGCCTGCAATCGTATAGGTAACGGTGAAGGGCTTGTCCTTCCCTACATCGGCATTATCATCGAAGGAAGCTTCTGCAGACAGGGTAACAACATCATTTCCAACAACTTCATCAAGGTCTCCAGCTTCAAGGACTGTGATGGTGGTTGTGCCGTCATAGGCTCTCTCTGTCTTCAGTTTTGTGGTGTCTGTTGCTACTGAAAGGCGTTTCTTTGTTATCGAGCCTGAATAGCTCTTTGTGTTGATCGGAGCAGTATAGTTATCAGCATCATCTCCATCCAATTTATAGGTGATGGTGATTTTTGAGGTTCCTACATTCTTGCTGAGATATGTTGCC
>CAZGOK010000345.1:0-2067 GCA_964527665.1 uncultured Sphaerochaeta sp. | reverse complement strand
CTTTGTATTCATCCTGGGCTTCTCCCTGGTCATGATCACGCTCTTCAGCAGGAATGCAGGGGAGGACTCCTTGTTCCAGGTAGACTACCAAGCGATGATGCTCTCTATGGAGACCACCTTCAAGACAATGACGCGTCTGTTCCCTCTCTTTGTGCTGCAGGGGCGGCTTCTGTGGTCTCTGCCAGCCTTTCTGGCCAACTCTTTGGTGCTGCTTGGATTTCCTTTGGCGATTAGTGCCTGTGTAGGACGGGGGTATGATCGCTCCCTGTCACTGGTTTTTTCCTCCCACAGTGTGACGCGAACCAAGCGGAACCAAAGCTCACACAACTCCTGCAAGCCCAGGAGCACTACCCTGACGCTCATGGTGCGGGACCTTGAGGTCATCAAGAGTCAATCTGTCTTTATGATTGAGTTGGTAGGGGAGCTGCTGATACCGTTGATTTTGCTCGGTGTCTATGCCCTTACCGGGGTGTTGGGTGAACTTGAGGGGATGGCTTTCCTTGTAGCATCTTCTCCCTATCTGCCGTATGGCCTCTTTCTGGGTGTCGCCCTCATTTCAAGCATATCGATGCTCAGCAGTACCAGTGTAAGCCGCCAGGGGCCACAGTTTGCCCTTGATAAGGTTCTTCCCCTCAAGGCGGGTGGATTCGTCAGGGCCAAGATCCTGTTGCATCTTGGCCTGGTAGGAAGCGCCAATGTACTCTACTTGGTTGTTTCCCTGCTGTTCTTCAGCATCTCTCTCTCTCATCTTCTTTGGATGGTCCCCCTTACCCTGCTGGTGGTGTTCAGCAATGCAGCCTTTGGCCTTGCCATAGATTACAGGCGCCCCTTGCTCACCTGGAACATCCCCCAGCAGGCGATGAAGAGCAATATGAATGGATTGCTGGGGATGGGAGTCTCAATTGTAGTAATCATTGCCGTGGGCATTGTCCTTTTTGTCCCCATGTTTTTTGTCTCTTCGGCGGCTGTGGGCATCGGACTCTCGTTTTTAGTGGCGAGCGGGTTCAGCCTTCTTTCGTGGAAGGTCTGCACCCGTCAGGCTAGGGCAGCCTTATCCAGATAATCGAGACAGCGCTCAAGGGCTGAGTGTAGATCTGAAAAAGTTTCGAAAGGATATTTGGCCTCTTCTCCATTCCAGTCTATGATAAGGCCCAGATCGGCTTCCTCGAGCATGGGGATGTCCGTAGGGCCGTCGCCTACGGCAATGGTGTGGGTATAGTTGCTTTTCAACTCGGCAAAGGCAGATCGCTTCTCTTGTGGGCTTCCTATGGTCACCGAGATCGAAGGCTTGCCAGCGTTTTCGAAGTGCAGGCTCTTGCCGCTGACCTGGAAGAAGTGGTGGTCTATCTCCAGCAGTGTGAGAAAGGTGTGGATGATGTTCTCCGTCCCACAGCTGAGTATGGCAAGGTCTGCCTTCTGAGCGAGGCTCTTGAGCAAAACAAACTGCTCCCTGTCAACCAGAGAAACAAGGTCGGAGGCAACCTGCTGTACATGTGAGGGGGTGCATCCCCCAAGCATTTCATGGTAGCGGCGGTTGAATTCGCCAAGGCCCATCCGTCCTTCATTGTCTTTCACCACCATGCGTCTGGCTCGTACACGATTGAGATGTCCCCGATTCTTCGCTGTGGATAGGACCAGGCGTTGCTCGCTGTCATAAGGGACCAGGGGATAGAGGGTACCGTCAAAGTCAAAGGCTACAAGGTGTTTCTTATTCATGCCCCCGAGTGTAGCAAAGAGAACAAAAAAAAGGAAGGGACTATTGGATAATCCCTTCCTTTCAAGAAATTTAGAGGCTTACTTGCCCAAAGTCTCACCGTAGATTCGGTTGAAGTACTGCATGTCAGTACTGAGAACCTTATTCAGGGAAGGAATAGTCTTCTTGTAGGACTCAAGCGTTCTCCATAGATCGAAGAATTCAGGATCTTCCTCATAGGATTCTGCATAGATGGTCGCTGCCTTGGCATCAGCAATACCCTTGACGGTCTCACTCTTTGCATAGGCTTCAGAAAGTATTACCTTCTCTTCGTTCTCAGTCTTACCTTGCCACTGGGCAAGCTGACCACGACC
>CAZGOK010000344.1:0-2075 GCA_964527665.1 uncultured Sphaerochaeta sp. | reverse complement strand
ATGTACATAGATGCCCATATCGGGCAGGCACTCACCATCTCTGAGGTGGCACAAGAGGTCAATCGCAGTGCCTCGAGCATAACCCACACCCTCAAGGCCCAGATAGGACTCTCCTTCCAACAGTTGCTGATCAACAAGCGGCTGGCAAACTTCGAGCACATCATCCTAGGGGACCCCACGCAGCAGATACAGCAGGCGGCGAGTGCTTCAGGATACGAGGATGCGCTTTACTTCTCCCGCCTCTATAAGAAGCATAGGGGGCAGAGCCCCAGCCAGTTCGTCTGCCTTGCGCAGAGCTCACCTCAGGAGCAGCACCAGAGGTATCTTTCCCATCCTGTGCGCTGAACACAAGGGGAATACGATCATTCTGATACATCCCACAGGGGGAATAGCCCTCTCCTGCTTGCAGGATAATCCATATCAATAGCTAAACTATCTCTTTGACTTGGGGGCTTTTGTCCTTATACTATAGGTATACGTGACTACACAAAGAGAGGTACCCATGCTAACTGACGAAAACAAACTACGCGCAATACTTTCCCACTTTGCCATAGAAGGGGTGCTCACCTCCTTGAAGGCGAACAAGGAGGGACATATCAACAGTACGTTCATCTCCTCCTTTGTCGAGAAGGGGAACATTAAAAAGTATACCCACCAGAGGATCAATGCCTATGTCTTCAAGAAACCCCTTGAGGTGATGGAGAACATAAGCGCCGTCACTTCTCATATCCGCTCAAAGCTCATCGGCAACTATTCTGATGTTGACCAGAGGTGCCTGCGTGTCGTACCGACGCGCGAGGGGGAGCTTGCCTACATTGATGAGGAGGGCGGGTACTGGAGAACCTATCACTATGTCGACCATGTGAGGACCTTCAGCACCATCACCGATGCCTCCCAAGCATACTTGCTTGGGGAGGCGATCGGGACGTTCCAACTGCAGCTCGCCGACTTTGACGGCACAAAGCTGCATGAGACCATTCCCCATTTCCATGATATGGGGCTGCGCTACCAGCAGCTAGAGGAGGCGATACAGGTCAATCATCAGGGCAGGCTCGACCAGGTTGGACCTGAACTGGCCTTCTTTATGGAGAACCGTGATCGTGGTCTGGTGCTCTGGGAGGGGATGAGCAAGGGCAAGCTCCCCATTCGGGTCACCCATAACGACACCAAGATAAACAACGTCCTGTTCAAGCCTGATGGCTCGGAGGCATTGTGCATCATCGACTTGGATACGGTGATGCCGGGGACCATCCTCTTTGATACTGGGGATATGATCCGAACAGCCACCACTACAGGCGAAGAGGATGCCACCGACCTCTCAACGGTCAAGTGCGATATCAAGCTGCATAAGGCACTCATACAGGGCTACCTCTCCAAGGCAGATTTCCTCACTGACCTTGAGCGGTCCTTGGTTGTGGAGTCCGGGCGAAATATCACCCAGATCATGGGTGTACGGTTTCTGACTGATTTCCTTAACGGGGATACCTACTACTCCATTGCGCGGGAGAGGCACAACCTCGACAGGGCCAGGACGCAGATCAAGCTGATGCAGGACATGGATGCCAAGTGGGATCAGTTGAGCAAGTCAGTACTATGACTTGTTGTATGCCTGCTACCTGGCAAACAGACCACAAGGGCTTCTGAAGTTCAGACGCCCTTGTGGTCCTTGTTGGAAACCTCATGTCGGGAAAGCATGGTGGGCACTCCATAAAAAGGGTGTTCTCAGCAACACAAAGAAACAGCCGGCAATGCCGGCTGCTGCTCTGTAGTGGGTTCTACTTATTCTGCGAGTTGCTCTTCAATGGCCTTCAATTCAGCCTCAAGCATCGCTTTTTCGCTTTGGAGCATCTCCTTGGTAGGTTTTGCATAGACTGGAGGGACAAAGCCCATCCCGTTGCCCATTCCTCGGCGAAATCCCATTCCTCGTCCCATTCCCATTCCACGGCCGCCCATAGCGCGTGCATTTCCTGCACATGGGCCCATTCCTCGTCCGGTCATAGGACCTTGTCCAAAAGGACCTGTTCCATCTCTATATGCCATATCGTACCTCCTTGGTATATATAGTTACCGACATA
>CAZGOK010000343.1:0-2077 GCA_964527665.1 uncultured Sphaerochaeta sp. | reverse complement strand
CGCTGTTCGCGCATCAGCTTATGGCTGGTTGCAACATCCCCCACCTTATGGACAGCGATGCTCTTGCCCCCATTGTTTTTCACCAGCTTCATACAAGGCACATCGGTGAGGCCGTCACCAATGTAGATCATGTTGGTGAAGGGGACAGGACGGCTGTTTTCTGGGGTAAAGTTATTCAGTTCCTTGTCTTCAAATACATCCAATACCCCTTTGTTGATCCTAAAAAGGAACTGGGTCTTGGCTGTGTAGTTGACCGAAAGTTTCGGCCAGGCTGCAACTCCATTCTCATCGTACAGGTACTCACTGGCATAGATACGTTTGAAGCAGCCCCCTACTTCCGACCCCTCGATAATCTCCTTCAAACCTGAGGATATGATGTAATGATCGATGAGCAGGCCAAGCTTTTTTCCTATCGTATTGATATTTTCAAACCAGGAAAGCACCCCGGGGAAAAACTCCAGATTCGATCCTAAGGCTACGAAGTCGTCCCTTCTGATAGGTTGGCTGCGTCTTTTGGATTCATCAAGCATAAGCTTCATATAGGCGAGGATGCTGTCCATCTCCTCCCGTTGGGCCAAGGCATTTGCCTTTGCCCAGAAGGAGGGCGCCTGCATCCCTAGTTTTGGAATGAAGGTATACTCCTGCATATCACGCGTGGTGAGGGTCTTGTCAAAATCATACATAATGGCAATGGTAGGTTTCTGCTTCATACATGTAAGTATACCACGGGAAGGAACTGGAGATATAGCGTTAATATGGTTGACATATCAACTAATTATCTGTATACATGTCTTTATGAAGCATCAAAGTATCGGCCGCCTTATTGCAATTTTGCACAGGCAGAGCCAGATTTTTACCAACAAGGCCCTAAAGGAATTCTCCCTTACAAGTGCAGAATACCCTTTCCTGTTCGCCCTATACCACAAAGAGGGACAGACACAGGAGGAACTATCCTCCTATCTCTCCATAGATAAGGCAGCTACTGCACGGGTCATCAAATCCCTCATAGCCAAAGGCTTTGTCACAAAGGAACAAGATACCCAGGACAAGCGCTGCAACCGCATCTTCTTGACAGAAAAAGCCAAACAGGAACAGGAAAATATCCACAAGCGTGTCATGCAATGGAATTCCTACATTACCCAAGGCCTTGATGAGGAGACCTACCAGAACACCTTTGCCGCCTTACAAGCTATGGTCGATCAGGTAGAAAAGAAACCCATCCTTGGACATACTGGAGCACAATAACCATGGAAAAAGAGAAACCATTAGCAACTGCTAATCCATTAGGGACTAAAAAAGTTTCAAAACTACTGATACAGTTTTCTGTACCAGCAATAGTCGGTATGATGGCCAACGCCCTTTACAACATAGTAGACCGCATCTTCATAGGCAATAAAGCCGACCTTGGAGCCCATGGCATTGCTGCCATTACAGTCGCGTTTCCCATCATGATCATCCTCATAGCCCTGGGGGTGCTCTTTGGCATAGGGGGTTCGACGCTGTTTGCCATCAAGCTGGGACAGAAAAAAGAGGAAGAGGCAGAAAAGGTCATGGGAAATGCCTTCAGCCTGCTGCTCATAGCTGGCCTTGCCTTTTCCATCCTGGGCCAGATTTTCCTTACCCAGATTCTTACTCTCTTTGGTGCAAGCCCTGACGTGCTTCCCTATGCAACAGAGTACATGCGCATCATCTTCTTAGGGACCTCCTTTCAGGTGATGAGTATGGGCATGAACAACTTCATCCGTGCTGACGGCAACCCAAAAATTGCCATGATGTCGATGTTCCTAGGGGCTGGCATCAACATAGTCCTAGACCCCATCTTTATCTTTGGCCTGGATATGGGCATGGCAGGAGCTGCCTTGGCAACTATCATCAGCCAAATCTCAGCTTCCATATGGGTAGTGGGCTACTTTTTTGGAAAAAGAAGCAGGAACAAACTGAGACGTGTGAACATGAGGCTTAACAAACCCCTGGTGCTGACCATCATCGGCTTGGGGATTCCTCCCTTTGCCCTACAACTGGCGAACAGCATGTTGAATATCGTCTTGAACAAAAGCCTCATCTCCTACGGAGGGGA
>CAZGOK010000342.1:0-2085 GCA_964527665.1 uncultured Sphaerochaeta sp. | reverse complement strand
TCTCCCCCTCACGCCTTACCCGTATCCTCGACAGCCTCGAGAGCCGGGACCTGACTCAAAGGGAGCTCTCATCCCTTGATCGCCGAAGCATGCTGGTTACCCTCACAGAGAAGGGCAAGCAGATGGTAGAACAATACAGCTGTAGCGGGATAACACTCCCCTCCGAGCTGAAATTCACCCAGAACTGAACCCTAAGGAGGGACGAATGGCACGATACCTAATCGTTGGAGGAGTAGCTGGAGGGGCAGGAACTGCCGCCAGACTCAGACGACGCGACGAAAAAGCTGAGATCATCATGTTTGAACGTGGTGAATACATCAGCTATGCAAACTGTGGACTGCCCTATTATGCGGGCAACGTCATCACCGAACGATCGAGGCTGTTTGTCATGACACCCGAGAAGTTCAAGGAGACCCTCGATGTGGAGGCAAGGGTTCTTTCGGAGGTGGTCTCCATCAACCGCAAAGACAAATCCATCCATATCAAAAATCTGAAGAACAACACCGAGTACGACGAGCGCTACGACACCCTCATACTCAGCCCGGGGGCCTCTCCCATCAAGCCCCCCATCCCCGGTATCGACCACCCCTCGATCATGTCGCTTCGCTCAGTGACCGACATCGACAAGATCAAGGCGAAGATCGACAACCCTGGCACCAAAAGGGCAGTTGTCGTAGGAGGAGGCTTCATTGGCCTGGAGATGGCCGAGAACCTCAAGGAAAGGGGTTTGGAAGTCTCTGTTGTAGAAGCCCTCGAACAGGTGATGAACATCATCGACTATGATTTGGCTGCAGAGGTGCAGCAGCACCTCAGGGCCAAAGGGGTCAACCTCTACCTCCGTGACGGGGTAAAGGCATTTGGCAAGCATGATTCGCTAGTCAGTGTCGAACTCTCCTCAGGGACCATCATCGATGCCGATATCGTCATCCTCTCCATCGGAGTGCGACCCGATACCGCTTTTCTCAAAGAAGCAGGCATTGAACTGGCAGCGAACGGGGCCATCAAGGTGGACGAGTTCTTCACCACCAACGACAAGCACATCCGAGCCGTCGGGGACGCCATCGAGTTCAACAGCCCCCTGACAGGACTTGCATGCACCATCCCCTTGGCAGGTCCTGCAAACAAACAGGCACGCCTGTGCGCAGACAACATCGTCGATGGGGATACAAGGGCCTACAGCGGGACAATCGCAACCAGCATAGCCAAGATATTTGAAATGACCGTAGCCTCCACTGGGCTTACAGAGAAGGGCCTCATCAAGGCAGGCCTTCCCTTCCGTGCGGCGGTGACCCATGCAGGGACCCACGCCGGGTACTATCCCAACGCCAGCATGCTGACGCTCAAGATCCTCTACCACCCCGAGAGTGGCAAGCTCTGGGGAGCCCAGGCGGTAGGCTATGACGGCATAGACAAACGCATTGATGTAATCTCAGCCTATATTGGAAAGGAAGGGACCATAGCCGACCTTGCCGAGTTCGAGCAAGCCTATGCCCCGCCTTTCTCCAGCGCAAAGGACCCCACCAACATGGTCGGCTTCATAGCTGAGAACGTGCTGAATGGCTATTCGAACACCATCAATTGGGAAGAGGCTGAGGCAATGCGTCTCGATGGTGCTTACATCCTTGATGTGCGCACCTCCGAGGAGTATGAGCTGGGAAACATAGAGGGTTCCCACCTGATCACCAACACCGACTTGCGCGACAGGCTGGCGGAGGTTCCCAAGGACAAGAAGATCATCGTCTACTGTGCCATGGGGCTTCGCGGCTATCTCGCTGAAAGAATCCTGCGCCAGAATGGCTATAGCGAGGTGTACAACCTTACCGGGGGGCTGAAGACCTATGAGGTCGCCTTGCGTGAACGCAAGCTTTTGGAAAACAAGGATCTGCAGAGTGTCAGGATCCAGAAGAACGTCAACGTGCTCAACGAGGACGGCAGCTTCAGGAAACCCGCTGCAAACAAGATCTTCAAGGTCGATGCCTGCGGCCTGCAGTGTCCAGGACCGATCATCCGCCTCAAGCAGGAGATCGACAACCTCGAGCATGGCGACAGGATCGTCATCAAGGCATCAGATCCCGGCTTTGGCGT
>CAZGOK010000341.1:0-2100 GCA_964527665.1 uncultured Sphaerochaeta sp. | reverse complement strand
CCCACCATGATAGCTGCACAACGTCCCTCTATGAAACGGGTGTCGCCATCAAGGGATGCGAGGCTGTACTCCTTACCCAGGAAATACATCAGCGTATTGACCATGGAAGAGGCTTCATTGAAGCCCATGACACTGTCGCTGCACAGGAAACCCAGGTTGTTCCGGGTGGTGGTCCCGCTGTTGTCACTATCATCCAGGAAGGCAACCTTGCCCACTTCAAAGATCTTGTGGGGGAAGGGAGCATGGCCGGAGACACTCTCACTCTCCATCAGGGAGGGGATGATCGAAGGGCGCACCATCTCATAGTTCTCACTCATCGGGTTGGCTATGGAGATGTACTGTTTTCCATCAACCTCCATATTCTGCACATACTCCCGTTTGGAACCGAGATAGTTGTACATCATTTCCTGGAAGCCCAGGCCCACCATGATATCCTTGATCTTACGGCCCAACTCCTCAGCAGCTGTCAATCTTCCAACAGTGAAGTCCTGGGGCATCTCAGGCTCGAAGTTACCCAAGCCGTACCCGATCATGATATCCTCCACCAGGTCACACGGATGCAGAAAGTCATTGCGGAACTCGGGCACTGTGGCGTAGATATGCTCATCGGAATAGAAGGCGTAGATGCCCATCCTCTTCAGGGAGGCTACAGCCTCCTCGCCTGTCATCTTCTCGCCCAAGGTCTTATGGACCAGGGCAAGGGAACAGGAAGCGGGTTCCTGGAAATAGTAAGGGACGGTAATTTCCTTGCCGAACTGTGTCTCTTCAGGGAAGATGCACTTGACCGGCAGGATCTCAAAGCCCAAATCGCTCATATCGCATGCCATGATGGATGCTGCCAGCAGCATATCAGGCAGGTCAGTCCCAGAGAGTTCGAGGAACAGTTCACTGTCACCCACTTCTACAGCACCAATGCGGGCACTGTTTATGACAGGGGGAAAGGAGAGCGTCTCACCATTGTCATCGGTGATGTAGGGGAACAGAGGACTGTCCGCTACGATGGGACCATACTCCTTGCCCTTGGGATGCTGGGCACAGATCTCCCTGAGGGTAAGCTTCTCCTTCATTCCCAAGGGGACAAAACTGGTTGCATCGGGATCGACACCCTTGTAGTGCACAGGGTATTTGATCAGGGAAGAGCGATAGATGCCCATGGCAATGGTCTTGCGTTTGCGTCCGAAGTTCGAGCACAGCTTCTCCTGGCTCTGGATCAGGGCCTCAAGGTCATGCTCGTCGATGGCATGTCCCTTTGCAGCAAAGGCAATGCCATAAGGCCTCACCGATGATACAGAGCTATGGACATGCAGGACCCTACCCTCGTCTTCGAAAGTCTCTTCCTCTGTTGAACAGAAATCATAGAGGGGAGCCTCGACACCCCAGTACGCCTTGAGCAGGCGCGCAACACCTGCAGCGGACCAGAGGTCAGGGCGGTTGGTGTCGTTGAGCTCAATCTTGAGCAGATCATCCTCATGGCCATCAAGTTCGGCCTTGGCTACAGGGAGGATATCCTCCAGCTGACTATCGGTGAGGGTTTTTCCGAGCAAGCCGTAGAACAGCTTTTCTGAAGTTTCAATCTTAGGCATCAGTTCTCCCTCCTGGTACGAACACTCTCGATGTTGGGGGTAAAGAGTTCACGCAGGTCATTCAGGCCAAGGTGCATCAGGGCCATGCGGTCAATTCCAAGCCCCCAGGCAAGCACCGGCACATCGATTCCCATTGCCTTGGTTACCTCAGGGCGGAATATTCCACTTCCACCAAGCTCGAACCATCCAAGGACAGGGTGCTTGATATGCACCTCGATGGAGGGCTCGGTAAAGGGGAAGTAGCCAGGGACATACCTGACCTCCTCAGCTCCCGCAATCTCCTCGGCAAACATCTTCAACAGGCCAAGCAACGTCTTGAGGTTCACATCATCACCGAGGACGATGCCCTCAGTCTGATAGAAGTCAGCCCCATGGGTTGCATCGACCTGGTCATAGCGGAAACAACGGGCGACACCGAAGTATTTTCCGGGGACCTTTGCATTGGGAAGTTGCTTTGCAGAGAGAACCGTGCCCTGGCTTCGCAGCACCTGGCGACGGGTAAACTCATGGTCAAAGG
>CAZGOK010000340.1:0-2103 GCA_964527665.1 uncultured Sphaerochaeta sp. | reverse complement strand
GTATTCTTGTGGGTATTTGCCCTGTTTTGGACTACGTATCGACTGCCGTGATGTGTACCTCTACCGTATCCCAGTAGTTTCCAGCTGGGGCGCTTTCAGCATTGTCCTGGATGACGCCGGTCACGCTGATCTGTTTTTCACCTTCCTTCAGGAGCTTATTCCACCGTATATCCTTGCCTGGGGTTACAGGGGTATCATTGAAATAGAGGGAGTAGGGTATGCCGTAGAGGTTGAGCTTTCCATCAAGATGGAGAAAGAACTTGTCTTTCTTAGCACTTTTGCTGGTGAAGTTGATATCCACCATGTAGTTCTTTCCAGGAACCGCATTGACCAGATCAATCCTAGCTGTAGCGACCGGGGTCTTGTTTGTCCCATAGGCATAGGGAAGATAGACATCACTCTCCTCGATGATGGAGAGCAGATACTGCAAGTCCGGGGGAGGCTGTGCATCGACATAGGGAACTGACGGGAGGCTTGATGTGCTGCCGGCTCCTATGAAGGGTATGGCCCTGGCCGAAGGAAGGGAAAGGCCCCCAGGCTTGAGTGGGGTAGGCAGGGGCGGGATGACCTGTCCATTCACCGGAATATAGTCTTGGATGGTGTTGATGTTATACGAGGGTGTGGCCACTGCCAGGTAGAAGGAGCCTATGGTCCCTGAAACCAGGGCGTACGTTTTCCCGGGGACGAAGGTTGAGCTGGGATTGTCAGATACGAAGTAGAACCTGACCTGCAAAGAGGTTACGTTTTGCCACGTTTCATTACCATGGGAGAGAATGACTACCTGGTGGTTTATTGCGTTTTTCCTATAGGTGGTCTCCCCGTTTATGGACGTTGCGCTGTCAAGAGAGAACCCCGCATCATTGGTGAGGTACCCATTATACCATCGCTTGCCCCTGAACCTGTATTGTCCTGAGGTGTTCACGACAATGACCGACGCCTCCTTCAGGGAAGCAGGGGGGTTGTTGACCGTTAGGGTCAGCGTCCCTATCAAACCTACAAGTTTGTCTGGAGTGTATGGCCCTGAGCCTTGGGTAAATTGTATGGAAGGCTCCTGTACAAACGTTGCATACATCTCTGATGTAGCCCCAAGGAGAGACAAGGGGAAGAAGATGAGGGTCATTACCATAAGCCATGGAAACGCTCTTCCTTGCATGGAATAATGGTACGTCCATATAGGTGGGTCGTCAAGGTTTGCATATCGCTTCCAGCCTCTTTACTCGATGGCGCTGATCGTGACGACGATGGTGTCCTTATAGTGCCCTGAAGGGGCTGCCTCCGCGACGGTGGGCTCAATTCCTGTAATGAGGATGTCCTGGGTAGTACTTCCCTCAGTGAGGGGAGTCCAGGGTATCTTGTCATCAAGTTTGACAGGGTGTCCGAGGAACTTGAGCTGGTAGGGGATGGCATACCCCAAGGCATTGGTATTGGGACGCAGCTCAAAGGAGGTGCTGCCCGGCAGTTTGGAGAACTGTATTTCAACTCCATAGGTATGGTCTGGGGAGGTATTGCTCAGATTGATCCGTGCCTTGGCTATCAGGGCGGTGTTGAGCAGATAGCCCCTGGCCAGGGTGAAGGCCTGTTCGTCTATGATGGAAAAGCCATAGCTGACCTCCTGTGGCTTCTCACCATAGGGGATGGCCGGCTTTCCAGGGGGTGTTATCAAGGGCGAGTTCGTAGGAGGTTTGCCACCGGCGGGAATTGCCTGGCCGCCGACAGGAACATATATCTTGGGGATGTTGTTGTAGTAGATGCCCTCGTCGTTTGCTGCAACAGCCACATTGAAGGAGCCGATGTTTCCATAGGGCATGGTGTAGATGGCCTCTGGTTTGTAGATGGAGGAGCTCTGGTCGCCCAGCAAATAGAGCTTCGCCTCAAAGACGGAGACCCCTAATGCCTTTTGTGTGGTGGTCATCGGAGCAGTACCGCCGCCGGGCCATAGCCTGCGATACCCTGTCACTCCGAGTTCTGTGGTGACTGCAGCCAGGAAGAAGACAGTACTCTGGTTCTGGTATACCGGTAACCCTGTCTGCCAGTGATTGCCCCAGGTCACAGGCCCTGTGAACTGGAAGGTGCTGTCGATCTTGGCATCGACCAGGCTAGGAT
>CAZGOK010000339.1:0-2122 GCA_964527665.1 uncultured Sphaerochaeta sp. | reverse complement strand
GTGGTAAGGACGGCGTTGGAGCCACCATGGATAGCATGGAGCTTGAGCGAGAACGGGGAATTACAATTGCTTCCGCAGCAACTAACGTTATGTGGAAGGAAACCGAGATCAACATCATCGATACTCCGGGACACGTTGACTTCACCATTGAAGTTGAGCGTTCTTTGCGTGTTCTCGATGGAGCTGTTCTTGTGCTTTGTTCTGTCGCTGGTGTGCAAAGTCAGTCGATCACAGTTGACCGTCAGATGAAACGCTACCACGTTCCCCGCATTGCATTTGTTAACAAATGTGACCGCACAGGGGCCAACCCCTACCGCGTTAAGAAACAGCTGGTTGAAAAACTTGGCCTTAATGCCGTGCTGATGCAGATTCCCATTGGTCTTGAAGACAAGATGCAGGGTGTGGTGGACCTCATTACCATGAAAGCCCTCTACTTTGACGATGGGCCCAACCAGGATGGTATGCGTGTAGCAGAGATTCCCGCTGAACTGCTTGAAGAAGCCAAGGAAAAGCGCGAAGAGATGCTTGACAGCGTCTCCATGTGCTCTGACGCGGTAATGGAAGCGATGCTCGAGGAAACCCTGACAGAAGAACTGCTGAACACAGAGATTCGCAAGGCAACCATCGCGCTGCAGCTTGTTCCTGTCCTTATGGGCACTGCCTATAGGAACAAGGGCATTCAGGCCCTGCTCAATGCAGTGGTCTCCTACCTTCCCAACCCCGGAGACGTCACCAACAAGGCTCTGGATCTCGACAACAATGAGGAGGAGGTCATCCTCCCTTCAGACGAGAACCTCCCCCCTGTTGTGCTTGCCTTCAAGCTTGAGGATGGTCAGTACGGTCAGCTCACCTATATCCGTGTCTATCAGGGCAAGGTGAAAAAGGGTGATGAACTGTTCAATACCCGTAGCCATAAGAAGTTCAGGGTTGGAAGACTTATCAGGATGCACTCCAATAACATGGAAGACTTGACTGAAGCAGGTTGTGGTGAAATTGCCGCCCTCTTTGGAGTCGATTGTGCCTCCGGTGATACCTTCTGCGACCCCAAGCTCAACTACTCGCTGAGTTCCATGTATGTCCCCAACCCTGTAATCTCCTTGGCTATCAAGCCACTGGACAAGAAGGCTGCTGACAATATGGGCAAGGCTCTCAACCGCTTTACCAAGGAAGACCCCACTTTCCGCTCCTATGTTGATCCTGAGTCAAATCAGACCATCATCCAGGGCATGGGTGAGTTGCACCTTGAAGTCTATGTCGAGCGCATGAAGCGTGAGTACAAGGCTGAAGTTGAGATCGGACAGCCAGAGGTTGCGTACCGCGAGGCTATCACCGAGCGTGCAGCCTTCAACTACACCCACAAGAAGCAGACCGGTGGATCAGGTCAGTATGCCCGCGTTGCCGGATATATTGAGCCCCTTCCAGAGCCTGTTGAGGGTGAGGATCCCAAGGATTACGAATTTGGTGATGAGATCAAGGGCGGAACAATTCCAACCGAGTACATCCCCTCCTGTGATAAGGGCTTTCAGATGGCTATGAAGAAAGGTTCCCAGGTCGGGTTCCCTATTCTGGGCGTAAGGGCTGTGGTCAACGACGGTGCATGGCATGCGGTCGACTCCTCTGACCAGGCTTTCCAGACCGCTTCACTCAATGCTTTCAGGGAAGCCTTTGAAAAGGCCCATCCTGTTATCCTTGAGCCTATCATGAAGGTTGAGGTTGTCGCTCCCACCGAGTTCCAGGGTAGCTTGTTTGCTTCGGTAAACCAGAGACGCGGTATCATCATCAGTTCCACTGAGGACCATGCTACGTGTACTGTCTATGCCGATGTCCCCCTTTCAGAGATGTTTGGGTACTCCACGACTCTGCGCTCCCTTACCCAGGGCAAGGGCGAGTTCTCCATGGAGCTGAGCAAATACGGCAAGGTCCCCATGAGTGTTTCCGAGCAACTGAAACTGGACTACCAGGAAAAACGCAGGAAAGAGCAGAAATAATCTAGCTTCCTTCATCGAGATACCCCCTTGCAGAGTAACATTTGCATAGGGGTA
Organism: uncultured Sphaerochaeta sp.; assembly: GCA_964527665.1. Classification (GTDB taxonomy): domain Bacteria; phylum Spirochaetota; class Spirochaetia; order Sphaerochaetales; family Sphaerochaetaceae; genus Sphaerochaeta. The sequence goes on along the minus strand of CAZGOK010000339.1, from coordinate 80 downwards.
TTTTTTGTAGGTTTGTTACTTTGGCGCAAATTCCTACCCAACTGCCATTTTTTATAGTATACTGGGTTCAGAACAACAAA
>CAZGOK010000338.1:0-2122 GCA_964527665.1 uncultured Sphaerochaeta sp. | reverse complement strand
AGGAACTCAGGAACTTCAATGAGATAGCCCTCTTTGCCCAGACAGCTCCTGAAGACGAATCGATGAGCACTTATGAAGAGTGGATTCCTACGGTCAAGGGCATCATTGCAGGCGCTCGTGCCTTTTACTTCTCCTTCGACGAGAATAAAGGGGACTTTGTCCCATCCACAGGGTCAGAGACAAACTACAGACTTTGGGATCAGAACAAGAACAGTCCTGAATTCCAAAAGGCCATGGAGAGTGTCTACTACCTCGAACCCATGAAACTCTCAGGCTCCTACAAGGCGGACTACACCCTCGATGCCGATATGCACAGCAACGATACCATCGCCTCGCAGGTGTATTTCGTACCGGTCATCGATGAGAACGGCTACCAGGCCAATGGGGCCATCATGATCCTGGTTCCCAACAGCACTGCAACCGGCTACATGAACCTGCTTCGCACCATCTTCATTTCAGCTGCGGTGATCTTCCTGTCGATCATGCTGGTCATTACCTTTACCCGGGACCCCATAACAGGGTTCATGGTCCTGGCCCTCTTCGGTATTGTGCTGATCTTCGTCGCCTACCCACTTATGGAAGCGGTCAGGCTCTCCTTCATGAAGGATGGGGTCGTATCGCTACAGACCTGGAAAGAGACGCTTTCGCCCACCTACCTTGTAGCCATGTGGGGTTCTCTACGCCTTGGGGTGCTGACCGCCACCATCTCCACCATCGTGGGGTACATGTTCGCCTTCCTTATCGAAAGGACATCCTTCAGGCAAAAAAAGGTGATGAGCACCCTGGCAACCATGCCGGTCATCTCCCCACCCTTCTCGCTGAGCCTCTCCATCATCCTCCTGTTCGGAAACAACGGGCTCATCTCCAAGCAGCTGTTGCACCTGAACACCTCCATCTACGGTCTCGGGGGCCTGACCATCGTACAGGTAATCGGCATGTTCCCCATCGCCTTCATGACGATAAGCGGGGTCCTCAGGCAGATAGACTCCACCGTTGAGGATGCTTCGCTGGACTTGAGCGCCACCAAGTGGCAGACCTTCAAGGCCATCACACTGCCACTTTCAGCACCTGGGATCGTATCTGCATGGCTGTTGGTCTTCACCAACTCCCTTGCGGACTTTGCCAACCCGCTGTTGCTCAGCGGGGATTATCGCGTCCTCTCAACCGAAGCGTATATGCTGGTTACAGGACGAAGCAACCTCAGTGCAGGGTCGGCGATCTCCTTCCTGCTGCTGATGCCTACCATCACAGCGTTCCTGATCCAACGCCATTGGGTGGGTAAGAAGAGCTATGTGACGGTGACCGGCAAGCCCTCCACAACACTTACCGAGCTTACCAACAAGCCTGTGCGCATAGGCTTGGAAGCTGTCTCATGGGCGATCATAGGCTTCATCGTCGCCCTCTACCTGACCATTGTTGCAGGATGCTTTGTGGTGAACTGGGGTATCGACTACTCCTTCACCCTTGCAAACTGGGGTGAGGCACTCTCGCGAGGCTGGACGGCCATCCGCGACACGGTAACCCTCGCTGCGATAGCAACGCCGATAGCTGGCCTGTTGGCCATGTTGACGGCAATGCTGCTCGTGCGCAAGAAGTTCCCCGGCAAACGCCTGCTTGAACTGGTGATAATGACCCCCTATGCAATACCGGGAACCCTGATAGGCATCAGCTATATCCTGGCATTCAACAAGCCACCTCTTTTGCTGGTGGGAACTGGGGCCATCATCGTCATCAACTACGTCATCAGAGAATTGCCTGTTGGGGTTGAAAACGGCATAACAGCGTTGCACCAGATAGACCCTGCCATCGAGGAGTCTGCAGCAGACCTTGGAGCCGATGTCACCACCGTCTTCAGGACCATCGTGCTTCCTCTGGTCCGCCCTGCATTCCTATCGAGCATGTCCTACACATTTGTACGTTCGATGACTGCAGTCAGTGCCATCATCTTCCTGATATCGGCGCGTTGGAACCATCTGACCGTCCTTATCTTCAACTTCTCCGAGAACCTCAGGTTCGGTCTGGCCAGCGTCTTGTCAACCATCCTCATCGTCATCGTGCTCTCCGTATGGGCTCTGATGCAGGTGCTGGTCAAGGATGACAAGCTCACACAAAAAACTATTTC
>CAZGOK010000337.1:0-2123 GCA_964527665.1 uncultured Sphaerochaeta sp. | reverse complement strand
GCATCCTGCGCCTCCTCCACCAGATGGAGGATCTTTGCAAAGGTTGTACTCTCACCTACTTGAGTAGCTTCTACGATCAGGTAGCCGGAAGTGATGATAGTCCCTGAAAAGATGTGTTCTCCCACATCTTTGAACACTGGTACAGGTTCACCGGTAATGCTTGCCTGGTCAACATACGCCGTACCTTCCAGTACCACTCCATCGGCAGCAATACGCTCACCGGGCTTGATGACCAGGACCATCCCCTTCTTCAGTTCATCGGGTGCAAGGGTCTGCTCCACACCGTCAATTCTAACCCGTGCGGTATCAGGAGCCAGGTCCATAAGGCTTTTAAGTGAAGAGCGGGTTTTCTCAAGCGTTCTACTTTCAAGATAGTCACCTATCATAAAGAGAAAGGTTACGGCTGCCGCTTCCCAATATTCACCAATGATCAAGGCTCCGATTACTGCGATGGAGACCAGGGCATCAATGCCGACAATGCGATAACGCAAGGCCGCGATGGCCCTACGTAGGATAGGGCCTCCGGCAATGGCGGTAGACACCAACATGATGGCAATCGTGATGGGGTGGTAAGCAATCGTCTTATGCAAAATAAATGAGAAACCCACTAACACACTCACGATAATCACCAAGGTCTTTTTGCTAAGCTTCTTCATTATGAGGTCTCCTTAACTGATAAGGTGCCATATCCAAGCTTGGAAATGACCTTCTTAACTCCATCCACGTCTATAGCCTGCTCGTCATAGGCAAGCTTGACCCTTGAGCTATTGAACAGTACCTCTGGATTCTTAACGCCTGCTGTCTTTTTCAAAGCGCCTTCTATCTTTGCTGCACATGTGGGGCAACTCAGTGTCTCTAGCTGTATTACAATGTTTTTCATATCGTTCCTCCTGGAATATTTGTTATCTACCTGTACAATACCCATAATCAAAGACTAAGGATTTGACCTAGGTCAAATCGAGAGGAGATTTTGAATTATTTGGAGGGAATGGGTACATTTTGATGGGTGTGATGGCCAAATGAAACGAAACATATCAAGTCATAGAAGACTCACATACAACTTCTTCAAAGCTTCATTAAAAAAAATAAGCAACACCGAACAGAGCTAACTTCCCTACAAACTGATGTATCACATAAGTGATTCCCAGCATATAGAGTGTTTTAGGGTGATCCACATTGCTACGATCGAGGGAACATCCTTTCCAGGTAAATCAAAGTCATTTTCTTCCCTATTTGAGCCTGTAGGTAGAGAATCCTTTATACTTGATGGATAGTACCTGATCATCAGAGGAGAGTTCTTCGAATATCGTTGTGCAGTCCTTACAACCTCTCGATTTCAGGAAACCCTCAATTTCAAACTGGTTCATGGGATGGCGCTTGATGATGCTGAGAACCGCAGGATAATCGTCCTTGATCTCGCTATGAAATCCCTGGGACACCAGAAGGTCTATGGATATTCCCGAGAGAAAAGTTGCCGCATGATCCATCTTTTCGTGATCGACCGCCTGGGCATAGGGCTCGGCTGGGGGACGTACTGGGGTATTCACATACAGCTTGTCATAGCGAAGGTTCCCGAGCATCCTGAGATAGTTCACCAGTGATTGGTCATCGTCGTTATACCCCTTTACCAACATGACCTCCAACCAAAGCTGGCCTTGGTAGGTTCTGGAGAATTCCTGCAACCCCCCAAGAACTTCAGCAAATTTCAGACTCTTATGGGGTCTGTTAATGCGTTTGAACAGATCCTCTGAATAGGCATCTAGGGTAGGCAGAACGATATCGGCCTTTTCCAATTCCGACCGTACCTTCCCATCAGAGAGAAGAGCTCCATTGGTGATTACTGCAACTGGTTTGTCCGTCCTCTTGTGTATTTCGTCGATCAGTTCGCCCAACCCCAGATCGAGCGTAGGCTCTCCCTCACCAACTATCGTAATGACATCAAAGGAAACCTGTTCTTTCAGTACTTCATCAAACTCAGAGACAATATCACCGACGGGAAAGAACATCGTACGGGTATTGGTCATTCGGTCAGTTCTTCCAAGCTGGCAATAGATACAGGAATAGTTACAGGTTTTCTTGGGGATAGGACTGATCCCCAGCGAAATCCCCAGTCTCCTTGATGG
>CAZGOK010000336.1:0-2125 GCA_964527665.1 uncultured Sphaerochaeta sp. | reverse complement strand
GCGTAGAGGTCCTGGACCATAGGCAGAAGCGATAAGCTGCTGCAAGGTCAGCCTGAAATTCGACCCCGCCGCTTACAGTGCGTACATCGGTGCCACCGGCCTTGACGGCCTCGGCCTCGATGATGTCGTTCAGATACAAGGCAGATGTTGCAAAAAAAATCATTGATTCTCCTGGCCTGTTATGAAAACAAGCTTTCTAGTTCGTCTTTTTCGAATTCATAGGTGGTGTTGCAGTTAAGGCAGTTGAGAGCCAAGGGGAAAGGACCGTCGTTGAGGATCTCATCTTTGTCCTTGTCCTCAAGCTGCTTGAGATACTGCGCATACTGCTTTCTGTCGCAGGGGCAGGAGAAGCCCAGCCCCTGGCGGGCAAGGTGTTTCACATCAAAGGATGCAAACTCCTCTTCCACATACTCCTTGATGCTACCCCCCTCGGCAAGGAACTCCCCGATGGAGGCCAAGTTCTCACTCTTCTCTTCCAACTGCTCCAGCACACCCTCGCTGCAACCGGGAAGGGATTGCAGGAAGAGGGCTCCGCTTCCTATGACCTGTCCCTCTTTGTCAAATTGGATCGACAAGGAGAACAGCGATGGAGTCTGCTCGGACTGCTGGTAGTAGAAGGCAAGGTCCTTTGCCAGCGAACCGTACTGCATCATGACCTGTCCGGTGAAGGGTGTCTTGTTCTTCTCCAGCACCTTGGTGATGGAGAGGAACCCAGGACCATAGAGCTCGTTCAGGTCCAGACTCTCCAAAGGCTTGGCCAAGGGGATGGGAACATGCTTGAGATAACCTCGCACAGCCCCACATGCCCATGCTTCGATGGAGATGCCACCGATGGGTCCACCGCACTCGATGTTCAGCTGGATGCGGTCGTTTCCCTTTACCGTGGCACTGAGCAGGCCACCGGCAAGATATGCCTGACCCAACACATAGGTCTCCAGAAGGCCCAGGTCAAAGTTGGCGCGCATCTGGTTGATGAGGGTCGTTGCGCTGATGGCGGTCAGGCGAACCTGGCCATTTTGCAAAATAAACACCTCCCGTGCATCTTGTGGCAGGGAGGCGAGATGTTCTTGTAATTGTTTGTTTTCAATCTTCTTTTTGATCATACGAAACTAGATTAGACAATGACCTCACTTTTTGCAAGAGCTTCGAACTCTGTTCCGCCAATTACTTCGTTTTCCAGCAACAGTTTTGTAACGGATTCAAGAGCTTTTTTGTTCTTCTTGAGGTTATTGAGGACGATGGCATACCGATCGTTGACAATCCTTGCCGTCTCACTGTCGATATACTCCTGGGCCTTCTCGGAGAAGGCTCTCGAACCACCTACCCCTGCTATACCGCTTTGGGTAACTGGCAACGTGATGTTTCGGTATTTTTCACTCATACCGAACTCCTGGATCATCCTGCGCACAAGGTCGCTTGCCCGGCTGATGTCATTGCCGGCTCCAGTGGAGATCTCATTGAAGATGACCTCCTCAGCAGCACGACCACCAAGGAGCGTGTCTATGTTGCCCAATAGTTCTGTCTCAGAGAGCAGGAACCTGTCCTCTGTGGGGTATTGCAATGTGTAGCCGAGTGCACTCATGCCCCTGGGGATGATGGATATCTTGTTGACTGCTTCTGCACCTTCGGTCAGGTAGGCGGTCAAGGCATGTCCGGATTCATGGTATGCAACTCTTTCACGCTCCTTTACGTTCAGGACGCGGCTTTTGCGTTCAAGGCCTGCTATCGATTTTTCGATCGCCTCCTCAAAGTCTGCCTGGCTTACCGTCTTGCGCTCCTGCCTGACAGCGAGAAGAGCTGCTTCGTTGGCGATGTTCGCCAGGTCTGCACCGGCAAGGCCGGCGGAGGCCTGGGCGATCTTCCTTAGGTCGATATCCTTACCCAGCTTGATGTTCTTCGTGTGAATCTTGAGAATTTCAAACCTGCCCTCAAGGTCGGGCTTGTCGATGAGTACCTGGCGGTCAAAACGACCAGGACGCAACAGGGCAGGGTCGAGGATTTCAGGGCGGTTGGTTGCCGCAAGGATGATGACCCCTGTCCTGGAGTCAAATCCATCCATCTCGACCAACAATTGGTTGAGTGTCTGCTCGCGCTCGTCGTTGCCACCGATTCCGGCTGCGGAACG
>CAZGOK010000335.1:0-2128 GCA_964527665.1 uncultured Sphaerochaeta sp. | reverse complement strand
TGATCCTCATTACCCATAAGCTCAATGAGATCAAGGCAGTGGCCGACCGGTGTACGATCATCAGACGCGGCAAATTCATCGGGTTGGTGGATGTAAAGAAGACCTCACAAGAGGAGATGGCCTCCATGATGGTCGGTCGTCCTGTAAGCTTTACCGTCGAGAAGAAGCCTGCCCAGCCTGGCAGGGTCATCCTTGAACTCTACGACCTGAATGTGATGAACAACAAGAAGATGCTTGGAGTCAAGGGTCTCAACCTCTCGGTCAAGAGCGGGGAGATCGTGGGCATTGCCGGGGTCGATGGCAACGGGCAGACTGAACTGATCGAGGCGATAACCGGCTTGAGGGCTGTGGAGGGGGGGACCATCGTCCTCGATGGCAATGACATCACCCACGCCTCAGTGCGCAAGCGCAACGAGGTCGGCCTGGGCCATATCCCTGAAGACCGGCAAAAACGTGGGCTGGTCATGGAGAGCTCGCTATTCAACAACATCGCCATCAAGGAGTTCTACCATCCCCCCTTCAGCAAGCGGGGAATCCTCAATGCCGACTATATCGAGCAATATGCCCAGGATGTGGTGACACAGTTTGATGTGCGCAGCGGTGAGGGGATCTACTCCCTTGCCGGAAAGCTCTCGGGAGGCAACCAGCAAAAGCTCATAGTAGGGCGTGAGGTTGTTTCGGACCCGGAGCTGCTCATTGCAGTACAGCCTACACGAGGCCTGGATGTGGGTGCCATCGAGTACATACACTCCCAACTGATCGCACACCGCGACAAGGGTCATGCGGTCCTGTTGATATCCTTTGAACTGGATGAGATTTTCAATCTCTCCGACCGGATCGCTGTCATGTACTCAGGCGAGATCGTTGACGTGGTGAAGACCGAGGATGCTGATGAGAACTCCATCGGTCTGATGATGGCAGGCGTAAAAGAGAAGGACGGTAAACGATGAGTGATAAAGAATCCAAAGAGATGAGAAGTAATGCCTTCCTTATTGCCATCAGTGCGGTCCTGCTGGGGCTTTTGGCAGGTGCCCTCCTTATGGCAGCGATAGGAAGCAACCCCTTTACCGGATTTTGGTACCTGTTCCGTGGCGGCTTGATGAACATCGAGCGCATCGGCAATACCCTTGCCACCGCAACGAACCTGATGTTGGTAGGGCTCTCTGTAGCCTTTGCCTTCAGGACCGGCCTGTTCAACATCGGAGCGAGCGGTCAGATGCTGGTAGGCGGCCTATGTGCAACCTTGGTGGCACACCATATCTTCCTGCCCCGTCCCCTCTACCTTGCCGTCCTTATCCTTTCAGCCCTGCTTGGAGGAGCCCTGTGGGGCATCATCCCGGGGTTTCTGAAGGCGAAGTTCAATGTGCATGAGGTCGTGGCGACCATCATGATGAACTGGATAGCATACTGGTCTGTCTACTACTTTGTCCCTGCCTACCTGAAGGGACCCTCACTTGAGACCGAGTCTGCAAGCATAGCCATTACTCAGACGCTGCGCTCGCCCTGGCTTACCAAGCTCTTTAGGGGCTCCTACATGAACCTGGGCTTCTTCGTGGCCATAGCCTCTGTCATCATCATCAAGTTCATCCTGGACAAGACGACACTGGGTTTCGAGCTGAAGGCGGTAGGTTCCAACCGCGATTGTGCCGAGTATGCAGGCATCAAGGTCAATAAGAATGTGATCCTCTCCATGATGATCGCAGGCGGCCTTGCCGGCCTTGCCGGCCTGACCTTCTACACCGGGTATTCGCGCAACATGCAGATCGGCGTGCTTCCCTCCCAAGGCTTTGACGGAATCGCAGTAGCCCTGCTGGGAGCAAGCAACCCTCTGGGGGTCTTCTTCAGCGCGCTTTTCTTCGGTATCCTGCAGTCGGGCAAGGGCTTTATGAACGCCATGACCAAAGTCCCGCCGGAAATCGCCGATACCATCATAGCGGTAATCATCTACTTCACCGCGACCAGTGTCCTGTTCAAGCGTGTCTGGGAAGCTTTGTTCAAAAGGCTCAGACGGGACAAGAGAGACAAGCAGGAACAGGCCGCCATTGATGCACAAGCAAACAAGGAGGCCAAATAATATGTGGGTAACCCTTACACAGATATTTCCCTATGCAATAGCCTATACCATACC
>CAZGOK010000334.1:0-2132 GCA_964527665.1 uncultured Sphaerochaeta sp. | reverse complement strand
GCACTGCCCTTATGATCCAGGCAGAGAATGAAGTGATGCATAGCTTCCAAGGGGGCGGTCAGGGGCCAGGGATAGACCTGAATACCTCCCTCATGCATCTGCGGGACATAGAGCTTTGTATCCAAATAGTCCAGGAAGAAGCTGAAGACTGAGGGGTGTGAACCTATCGCAACCGATGCCATCGAGACCTTGATGTTCTCCATGGCATCGAGGCAGAAGGAGTAGACATCCTCGCCTTGGGTACCACTCCACTGAGTCTCTATAAAGTAGGTATCCTGAAAATGATTAAGCTTCTTTCTCAGCTCTTCAATGTCCTTGGATGTGCATATACCAACAACGCTATCCTTGAAGGCTTTGTACCAGACTATCAAGGAAGTGTTTCGCAGCTGTTCAGTCCATTGGTCAGGCCCCCAAACCGAGCCTTGCACCACTGCCCTGTCAACAGCAGCGGCAAGGAGCTTACGCTGCTTCTCCAGGTCTTTCCAGGGAAAGCCAATATCCAGAAGCAGGGCCTTCATGCTTTCAAGACTGAAACTCTCCTCATATACCTCCTTAAGGCGCGAGAAGAATCTTCCACTGGGATACAGTAGGGGTGACTTGCCCTGGCGAATCACCAAGGGTATGTCATACAGCCATGCCTCCTCTTCAAGGGAAGGAAGCATGGTAGCAGGATTGGCACAACTGATGAGGATGTCCCGAGTCGGGACTCCCTCATCGAGGAGGTGACGGATCCTTCGTAGCGTGGTGCGAATCTCCTCCACATGGTTGTCGAAGAGCTCCAGCTTAACAGAATTATCTGACAAAGCAGGTGTTGGCTTAAGAGTAATCCAGGAAGGGGAACCCAGACTTTTGATAAGGCTATCGAGTCCTGCGATCAGGGAAGGAAACAGAATGCAGTACTTCTTGGAAAACACACCCTCGTCAGCAAACTGTAGGGATGACTGCTCGAATCCCGGCTCAAAGAGTTGGTGGGATACAAGGAAGGAGACATACTCCTGGTAGAGAATCTTCACATCGCTCTGCATCTCGGCGCTCATCAATGCGAGCACCTCCTCATCCAAGGCATCTCCTAGCTGGGGTAATAAAGATGCGATGTATTTGCTGAAGCGGCTGTTTGCCTCGGGAAAGCGTGGGTTGATAAAATAGGAGAGACCATGCTCCTTTTCCAGCAGAGTACGGGCAAACAGCTGACGCATTAGGGTGTTTGCGGGCTGTTCATCTGCATGCTTGGGTAGGAACTGGGCCCTGAACACATCAAAGGAGATGGCCTGTTCTGCAAGGATGGCCTTCTGCTTTCCATGGAGGGCATAATCCACTAAGTAACTTCTGGCTGCAACCTCTGTGGGAAATACACAGATATACCCCTCTTCAAAGGCTGTATGTACATAGGTTCGTTTCGTCTCTCTCATACATTGCAGTATACCACGAATGTGTGTACGATTACTCATGCTTATGCCAGATCAGGGAGAAAAATCTTCCCAGACAAAAACAGGGAGATTCCCACCGCTTGCAGGAGCCCTCTCTGTCCTCTTGAGCGTCTACATCTGGCTGAACCTCGGACCAATACTTGCCTACCAGTTCAGCAAGGTATCCATGGAAGATGAGGTCATGAAGGCATACATCGTTGCTAACATACCCTTCTTTGCAATGGCCTTTGGTCTCTACCTGTCCTTGCGCTTCCTGATGCGCACCACGGTCAAACATATCATCACCGATAAGAAAAGGATTGATTGGATCCTTATGGGACAGAGTGCAATAGCCTACCTTGCGGTAGCAGCACTCTTTACGCTTGTGCATGCCCTGCTACAACCACAACAGTTCCAGCTTTACAGCGGAGACATGAATGAATTTCTAAATATGCTTCCCCTCGTACTCATCATCACCCCGATACAGACCACCAGCGAAGAGTTCCTTATGCGAGCCATTCCTTCAAGACTCTTCAGAAGAGGAAAGCTCGTAACAAGAAATAAGAGTATTTTTCTGGTCAGTCTCTTTACCGCATTGCTCTTCACCCTGCCTCATCTGACCAATCAGGAGATGCAGCATGCCAGCCAGAAAACAGCAGTCATACTCTACTACGCCCTCTTTGGCTTTGGGGGAACCTTCATCAGTCTGAAGACCAAAGGCTTTGA
>CAZGOK010000333.1:0-2134 GCA_964527665.1 uncultured Sphaerochaeta sp. | reverse complement strand
ACCTCGAGCATGGCGACAGGATCGTCATCAAGGCATCAGATCCCGGCTTTGGCGTGGACGTCCAGTCCTGGTGTGAACTCACCGGAAACGAACTGGTATCCTTGAACACCACAAAAGGCATCATCGAGGCGGTCATCAGCAAGGGCGACCCCTCCATCTGCTCGGTTCCCGACTCGTTTGGCCATAAGCCCGCCATATGTGACCCTGACAATGGGGCCACCATGATCGTATTCTCCAATGACCTGGACAAGGCACTCGCTACCTTTGTCCTGGCAAACGGGGCTGCGGCTACGGGTAAGGACGTGACTTTGTTCTTCACCTTCTGGGGACTCTCTGTCCTACGCAGAAAGCCCAATGGACCTGTCAAAAAGGATTTCATGGGCAAGATGTTCGGCGCGATGCTGCCCAAGGGTATGGAGCACCTTGCACTCTCCTCCATGAATATGGGAGGAATGGGGGCTGCTATGATGAAAGGCCGCATGAAGAAGAAGAATGTCGACCAGGTCCGCGCGATGTTCGAGGACGCCAAGAAGGCAGGAGTGCGCATGATAGCGTGCCAGATGTCGATGGACATCATGGGCATCACGCGTGAGGAACTGCTCGATGGCGTTGAGATCGGCGGAGTCGCCACCTATATGGGTGCTGCTTCCAAGAGCAAGGTCAACCTGTTCATCTAGGCTCAATAGTGAGGCGGCCTCTCGCCCTCGGGAAGGCTGTCCTCACCACTCTCTACAAATGAGGTAAGACGTCTCTCCAAGGCGTCGATGCGACTCAGCAAGATGGCTATTTCCTGGGCCTGGCCGCTGACCACAGCGTCCAGGGCCAGGACTGTCTCTTCCGCATAGGCAAGTTTAATCTCAAGTTTCGTCAGACGTTCATCCATAGCAATCTCTCCTATACAAGCATAGTATCACGGCCTTCATTGGGTTTCAATGTGCTGTTTTCACTGCGCTTATTGTTGCAAAGCCCTTGAATAAGTAGGTATTCATGGTATACTGACATGAATTTTGTTGCAGAATGGTGCAAAAAAGAGGGTATCCATGAAAGGCGAACGTATTGCACAGCTAGAACTACTCCTACATTCTCATCCTGAAGGACTTAGGCGTGCCGAGATAGCACGGCGCCTGGGAGTCCACCGCTCTACCATCAGCAGATACGTCGATGAGCTCAAGCAGTATATAGACATATATGAGGAGAACAGCCTCATCAAGATCAAGGCGCGCGAAGGTGATGAGAACATTGCACTGAGCGTCTATGAAAGCCTTGCCTTCAACCTCTCGGCAGAGGTGCTTGCTTCGACGAGTGAGTTTCAGAACCCCCACCTGGCATCGGGCCTGCGCAAGCTCGCGATGAACATGCGCTCCTATGCCCCCAAAATCAGCGACAACGTCAACAACCTCGCCGAACAGATCGACAAGCAGGTCCAGCAGAAGAAGGAGAGCAGCAAGTTCAATTCGATCCTGGAGGTCCTCATCGACTCCTGGGTATCGGGTCGCATCGTGCGTGTAATCCAGAGCCTGAAGGGCTTTGACCCCATAGAGACCGAACTTGCCCCCTACTTCATCGGCTTCAGGGAGGAGGACAGCGGAGGCAGGCACCCCATCAGCGTAACAGGCAGACTGCGCCATACCACAGAGATCATCACCATAGATATCAGCACCATCACCAGCGCAACCATGCTCGATGAGACCTACACCATCCCGGACAACCTCAAGCCTTTCAAGTTCCAGGAGGCCAAGGAGCGCTACGAGAGTCTGGACATGATTCCTCTTAGCCTCAAGCTGAAGGAACGCTCTGCAATGAACGTCTTCAGGTCGGTCGTCCATGGGACGCCGGTCTTTTCCAAGAATGCCGAAGGGGCCCTTGTCTGCAATATGGATGTGGAGAACTCGATCGAACTCTATCTGCGGATCATCCAATGTGGTGATTCTGTCGAGATTCTTGGCCCTGAAAGCTTCAAAAAGAAGTTTTGTAAGATGCTTACCAAGATTCTTGCCCTATATCAATAATATTTTTCTTGCCCCCCTGCCTGTTTATCGCTATGCTAGCTTGTAGGAGGAAACAACTATGCAAGAATACGAATGCGACCTTTGCGGTTATGTGTATGATCCCACAGTAGGTGATCCCGACAATG
>CAZGOK010000332.1:0-2136 GCA_964527665.1 uncultured Sphaerochaeta sp. | reverse complement strand
AGGCATGCATCCCATGTGGTTGAATCGGTGAAGTCAAAGTTCTTATAGGTGAGGTCTTGCGTATCCTCTGCATTGGAGGTTGCACGCTTTGATGCTATGACGCTCTGCCCCCGTTCAAGGAGGGACCTTACAACCTCCTTGCCCACATTTCCTCCAGCTCCAGTTACAAAATATAGCTCACTCATCATTACTCCTTTCATTGCACTACATCATAGGTTCGATTTCATTCTTAGCAGGAGTTTTCCCAGGTAGTGTGCTGATAATATTAGTTGCGTACTCAACTAAATTACAGAAAGATATTCCTTTTGTCAACTACACCCTTCTTTCTCTGATGGTAAGGCCTTTGCACAAATTCTATTCTCCTCAGGGCCTCCCCACCTTGAGCACTCGCCCTCTGGTATGGTACATAATGGGGTATGCAACAGTACAGGATAGGGGAGTTGGCAAAGAGATGTAAGGTGACGGTACGGGCCATCCGCTACTACGAGTCCTTGGGCCTGCTCAAGACCAAAAGCCGTACAGATGGGGGGCAGCGCCTCTATAGTAATGAGGATATTGTCTATATCAAGCGGATTATAGAACTGAAGGAGCTTGACTTCACCCTAGGGGAGGTCGGGGCCATCATACGCATGGGCCTTGACGATGTCACAGGTCAGAAGCGTCGCCATGAGCTGTTGCGCCAGTATCGTCACAAAATGGATGAGACGATGGGAAAACTCTCCCTTTTGGAGAAGCGCATGGAAGACCTCTCCTGGCATATCAGGCAGTTGGAGAGCAATGATGACTTTCAGCAGTGTCCGGGGGAAGGGTGTCTGAACTGCACCTTCAAGGAAGGTTGTCGCTTTAGGGAGTAAACAGATACTCCGCATTATGGCCGATATCTTCCCAAGGGTATGGATCCGCTCAGTCTTGGTTTCGTCACAGTTATGCCTAATGAGGTTGGTGCTGGTTGCTAGTATTCCAATCTCACTCATCTCCTTACTGCGTCATCCTCACATAGTCCTCGAGGTAGGTATTGATCTCCCTCTCCAGACCCTTACTGGTCTCCTCAGGGCTTTTGTCCTCAAGGAGCATCTTCAGGATTCCTGTCTGGAATGCGTAGTAGATCTGGTAGGCACTGGGGATCCACACCCCCTGCAGCTTAGGATTGCTCGCTTTCAGTTGCCTGATGGCAACCCCGTAGAGGGGGTTTGCCTCAAGATGGGCCTGGAAGCCCTCCATTTCATAGGTGCCTTCATTGACCGGGAAGTATCCGGTAGCAATGTGCCAATCCAATTGTTGTTCCTTGGAAGTCGCAAACTTTACAAATTCCCACGTCTCTGCTTGATTGCCACTGCCGTTATCCAAGGCATACAGGGCTCCCCCTCCGACATTGACCCCTCCAGTGGCCTTCTCATCAACCATGGGGAAGGGAGCAACTCCCAGTTCAAAGCGGTCGCCCACCATCTGGATGACCGTGCTGAGGTTGCTTGTCGAGGCTACCATCATGGCAACCCTCCCGCTTGCAAAGGCCCCGTTGACATCACTGGTGAGGTTTTCCAGCGAACCTGTCGCATAGAGGGCTTTCCATTTGGTAAGGAACTTGACCATCGTCCCATTCTCATGGAATAGGACTCTTGTTGGTATGCCCGTATGGCCATTCTCCTCGTCAGTGAGGTAACTTACCCCATTCTGGTGGCCAAGCCAGACAATGAGCTCATAGGTGGTGGGAACATTGGCAATGCCATAGCGCAGGACCTTCCCTTTGGCATCCGTCTGTTTTAGTTTGGTTGCCGTTAGGGCTAGCTCTTCGAGGGTCCTTGGTGGCTTCTGTAAGCCTGCTTCATCGAAAGCGCTCTTGTTGTAGTACAGCATGATGGTGGAGCTGTTGAAGGGCATGGCTATCATGGTGTCCTTGTAGGTGACAGAGAGCCTTGCGCTCTCAAGAATCTCAGAGAGGTCAAACTTGTCTTCTTTGGCCATTTTTTCCATGCTGATGAGGTATTCGTTGTCCCTGATATCCAACACCCCCGACCCATCGAGCTGTACCAGGTCAGGAAGGCCGTTGTTGCTCTCACTTTGGAAGATTGCCTTGAGTTTGGTAAGGACATCACTGGCCTTGCCCTGGTAGATTGCCTCGACACGGATATTCTGCTC
>CAZGOK010000331.1:0-2145 GCA_964527665.1 uncultured Sphaerochaeta sp. | reverse complement strand
GAACATCATAATCCAGAATGGTACGATTGCCTTCGTCGCTTCCTCGATAGATAACTTTCCTATCGAACAGCCAACAAAAAGTGCCGACCCTACCGGCGGGGTGGTAAGCCCGATGGCGAGGTTCAGGATAAGCATGATGCCGAACTGGATGGGGTCCATACCCAGATAGCCAACCATTACAGGGAACAGGATGGGTGTGGTGATGATGATAAGGGGGGCCATGTCCATGATGGCGCCTAGTACCAAGAGCATGAGGTTCACCAGCAAGATCAACAAAACCCTGTTGTCCGTAATGGTAAGCAGACCGTTGGTCACTGCCTGCGGGATGCGTAGGAATGCCATCAGATAGCCAAAGGAGCTTGCAGCTGCAATGAGGCTCATCACCATGGCAAGAGTCTTCAGGGAGTTACGCAAGATTGAGCCCATCTGCTTTACAGGAATCTCACGGTAGACAAAGAAGGTGATGATGAATGAGTAGACTGCAGCAACGGCAGCAGACTCAGTTGCCGTAAAGACACCGGAGATGACACCACCCATGATGATGATAATGGTGAAGAGGCCAAAGAAGGCATCACGTGCAAGCTTGAGGGTCTTCTTCCAGCCATACCCTTCCTGTTTGGGGTAGTTTCGTTTGTAGGCGATGACGGCTGTGGGGATCATGAGCAAAAGACCGAGCCCTACACCGGGGATGAGCCCGCCAAGGAAGAGCTTCCCAACCGATACACCACCACCTGCTGCCATGGCGAATATGATCATATTGTGGCTAGGGGGAATAAGGATACCCTCACAAGCACTGGTGACCGTTACGGCAACAGAGAAGTCAGCATCGTAACCGTCCTCTACCATCATAGGGATAAGCATGGCCCCGATGGAGGAGACGTCAGCAACAGCTGATCCTGAAATACCGCCAAAAAACATGGAGGCTAGGATGTTCACCTGGGCAAGGCCTCCACGAACACGCCCGACCAGGGCGTTGGCAAATCCTACGAGCCTACGTGAAATACCGCCCTGGCTCATGATCTCACCTGAAAGGATGAAGAATGGGATGGCCAAAAGGGAGAAGGAGTTCACCCCACTGACGAGGCGCTGTACGATGGACATCAGGGGGATGTTCAGGAACATGGCAGCGAAGATAGAGGAGAGGAAAAGGGAGAAGGTGATGGGGAACTTCATGACAAGCATGAAGACAAACGAACCGATTAGGATAAAGGAACCCATGCTTGCATTCATTTGGCCTTACCTCCCTTGAATTTGAGTATGTCCTCATACAGATGGACAGTTGCATAGAGGGCAATGAAAACTCCTGCGATGGGCAGGACAAGATAGTTGATGGAATTGGGTATGTTGGTAGCGGGCAAGGTGGACTTGGCACCGTTGAGGGTGAGCTTCCACCCATAATATATCATGATGGCACCGATAAGAATCACCAAAATGTCCCTCATGCACTCCAGCGTTATGAAAAATGCCTTGGGAAGCTTCTTGGGAAGGATGTCCACATTGATGTGCAGACTCTCCTTGACCCCGAGGGCCATGGCGATAAAGGTGAACCAGATGACGATGACTAGCGAGATCTCTTCCGACCAGAAGATACCGGAGTTGAATCCGTATCGCATCACGACGTTGAGGAATACGAGGAGAACCATCGCAACCAGCAACGCCATGGCCAGCTTGAGAACCCACACGAAGACGGAGTCAAGAACTTTCTTCAATTGCTCCATGGGAACCTCCTAAAAAGGGTAGTTTGCAAAACAATGGCGCAGGGTTTCAACGAAACCCTACACCATACAATCCAAACGAAAAGGTTATGCCGTAGCCTTAACCGTGCTGTTCGAGCTCTACTCTTACTTCACAGCCTTGATCTTGGCAACCCACTCTCTCTGGGCAGCATTGAGCTGACTCTCATAGAGGGGGGCCATGGCGGCGGCAAACTCGGCCTGGTCGTTGATCTTGTTGATCTTCGAACCGGCAGCGCGGACCTTGGCCTCGGACTTCTTCTCATAGTCGGCCCATGCCTGGACCTGCATAGCCTGACTCTCCTTGGCGGCCTTCTTGATGATGGCCTGGTCAGCTGAGCTGAGCTTGTCCATGGTGATCTTCGAAGCGATGATCATCTCGGGAACACGGGTGTGCTCGTCGATGGAGAAG
>CAZGOK010000330.1:0-2151 GCA_964527665.1 uncultured Sphaerochaeta sp. | reverse complement strand
CGAGGTCTGCATCCATTGTGGGGGATTGGTGTGACGTCACGGATAGACCTGACTTTCAACCCAAGGACTCCCAAAGTACGAATGGCACTCTCGCGCCCAACACCGGGTCCCTTCACAAACACGTTAACTTCCTGAAGTCCTGAATCCATTGCTGCCTTGGTAGCTTTCTCAGCAGTGGTCTGTGCAGCATAAGGAGTGGACTTCTTGGCACCACGGAATCCGAGCCCGCCTGCGCTTGCCCAGGATATTGCGTTACCATTAAGGTCGGTAACGGTGACAATGGTATTGTTGAAGGTAGCCTGAATATAGACGTTTCCTTCATATACCGTTCTCTTAACTTTACGTTTAGTTTTAGCCATGTATTACCTGCTCCTTATTTCTTCTTAGACGCAACGGTCTTCTTCTTACCCTTGCGAGTACGGGCATTGGTCTTAGTCCTCTGTCCACGTACGGGAAGACCCTTACGATGACGAAGGCCGCGATAGCAACCAATATCCATAAGGCGCTTAATATTTAGAGCAACTTCTGTTCTCAGACGTCCCTCTACCTTGTACTCATCTTCAATCATCTTGCGCAGTACCGCAAGATCTTCACCGGAAAGGGTGTTGATGCTTACGTCAGGGTTAATCTTTGTCTTTTCACAAATATCAACCGCTGAAACCCTGCCGATACCGTAAATATAGGTCAAGGCTATCTTAACTGCCTTGTTCGGCAAATCTACACCTGCAATTCTCGCCATAAATGGCCTCCTGAATTTCTCTTATAGAGTTGGAAGGCTTGCGCCGAACCCTGTTATCTCTGTCTCTGCTTGTGCTTGGGATTATCACAAATTATACGGACAACCCCATTCCGTCTGACTACTTTGCACTTGTCACAAATCGGTTTGACACTTGCTCTTACTTTCATGTTCTAGCTCCTAAGCCTAAATATGTTTTGACTTCTTGCTACCCACATTGAACCCATCGTAGTGGTGCATTTTCATAACACCTTCAATCTGTCTCATGGTGTCCAGGTCAACGCCCACCAAGATAAGGAGGGAAGTTCCACCGAACAGCATTGCAACCGACGAAGGGAAGTTGAAGAACTTCTGTACCAGCGTGGGGATCAAGGCAATGAAAGCCAAGAATACAGCTCCAGGAAGAACTATGCGGTTAAGGATCTTTGTCAGGTACTCTTCCAACTTTTCAGACCGTACACCAGGTACTGATCCACCATTCTCACGAATCTGCTTGGCCATCTCAACCGGGTTCAAAGACACCTGCGTATAGAAGAAGGCAAACGCTATGATCAACAGGGTGTAGATAATCAGATAGGGGGCACCCTGTGGATTTAGCCAATTGGAAAAGGCAGCAAGCCACCTAATCTCCGGTCCTAACGTTGTTGCTATCTGCAACGGAAATGAGAGCAGTGCTGAAGCGAAGATTACAGGAATAACACCTGAGGGGTTAATCTTGAAAGGAATATAGGTACTCTGAGCCCCATACATCTTCCGACCAACCACACGTTTGGCATAGTTTACAGGAATCTTTCTTACACCCTGCTCTTGATAGATGACAAGCGCCACGACCACCAAAAACATTACAAAAACCACAAGGACGACAATCGGGTTCAAAAGACCTGCTCCGATACTCTTGAACAGGGTTGACATTGCCTCGGGGATTCTTGCCACGATACCGGCAAAAATCAACAAGCTAATACCGTTTCCGATACCCCACTGGGTGATCTTGTTACCAATCCAAATCAGAAGCATAGAACCTGCAGTGACCGTCAGCATAGCCAACATGGTAAAGGGAACCTTACCAATAGTCATAACTCCAGGGATGGAGTTTGCATAAATGGTTATCACATAAGACTGGATAAGACATACGACGATTGTTCCATATCTGGTATACTGCTGGATTTTCTTATGGCCTGACGGGTCCTGTGCCAACTTCTTCAAGGAAGGCATCACCAACATCAGCAGCTGCAGTATGATCTGCGTACTGATATATGGCATGACACCAAGCATGAACAAGGAGAAATTGGAAAAAGCACCGCCTGAGAAAAAGTTCAAATACTCTGTGAGTCCGATGTTGGAACTATTACTCTGTGAAAGAAAATACAGTTTCAGAACTTGAGGATCAATTCCAGGAATAGGAATCACTGCCCCGA
>CAZGOK010000329.1:0-2156 GCA_964527665.1 uncultured Sphaerochaeta sp. | reverse complement strand
CGCCTGCTGAAATAGGGGACTGTGGAGATACCTATAAGGATGAAGGGGATGTTTATGCCTGCAAACAGGGTATAGAGCATCTCGTTTCCGAGATTGTATTTTGCGTAGTAGATGAGCATGGAGAGCTTGGCAGTCTGTCCTATGCCGGTGAAGAAGCCGCTGATGATGACCAGCATCAGTGGCTTGTTCGTTCCGAATATGGTGAAGATATCCTTGAACTGGCTTTTTTCGTCCTTTACCGGTTGGACTCGCTCCTTTACAAACAAAAAAGTGACGATGAAGCAGGCGACTGTGAGGATGCTGTAGACCAGGGCTGTCATCTGGTACCCTGAAGCTGGCTTGCCCTCTCGGGTAAAGAGGAAAATAAGGGGTTGGGTCGCCAGCGTTGCAATGGCAACGGCTATGGTTGCTGAAAACCGGGGGTAGGTCACCACGCTGTTACGCTCGTTGGTGTCATCGGTGATGGCACTGCTCAGGGCCCAGAAGGGTACGTCACTGGCCGTGTAGATCATACCGAAGGCGATGTAGGTTATGCTCGCCCATGCTATCTTGCCACCCATGCTCAAAGCTGGTGCGCTAAAGGAGGCTACGGCAAAGGGGACAAAGAGGATGGGGGTAAACAGGAGATAGGGGCGGAACTTGCCCCACCGGGTTCGTGTCCTGTCGGCAAACATCCCCATCAGTGGGTCGTTGATGGCATCCCACAGCCTTGCCAACAGCAGGATGGTCCCTGCAACAGCGGGCAGTATGCCAAAGATGTCGGTGTAGAAGAAGAGCAAAAAGTTAGCCATGAGGCTGTACAACATGTTTTGCCCGAAGTTCCCGAAGCCATATGCAAATTTTTCTTTCTTGCTGATGGGTGTTTGCTGTTTCATGATGATCAAGTGTATCATAGAAATATCACTGAGCAAGCAAAAAGCGACCCCTTGTGTGCACCCCTGTTGGGAGAGTATACTTTTAGTACCATAACGAATGAGGAGGCATACATGTCAGACAAACAAGATGCAAACCAGGTGCTTGAAATATCAAAGGGTACGGTCATCTATGAACAAGGAACCCCTTGTTCAACCATGTTCCTCCTACGCTCCGGCAAGGTAGCCCTCTACCTGAACTACCGCACCGCCCAGCAGTTTCAAATCTCGGAAATATCCCTGTCAGGATCAAGCTTGGGTGAGATGGGACTGTTTGAAGAGGACCCCCGAAACGCCACTGCCGTAGCGTTGGCCGACTGTGTCCTGGTGGAGATATCCCAGGACTCCTTTCCAGCCTTCATCGAGGCCCATCCCGATGAGACCCGTCAGATAATCCTGGACCTTAGCCAGCGCTACAAGATGGCCCTGCAGGAGGTGAAGAATGCCCACCTTATCATCCATGAGAGTCTTGAGGCCCTCAAGGATGCCCAGGGGAACAAGAAGGACTCCCTGAAGGAGAAGATCAAGAAGATTTCTGATTTCCTTCTGGACATTCCTGAGGACGTTCCACCCGAGCTCTATTTGAGCTTCAATTCACGTTTTCATGGGACAATGTTCTAGGGGAATTTCTCCCGATAAAAATAGATACAAAATATGCAAAACTTGAATACCAACCATATTGATAAAGATTGGAAAAACCTGTAAATTTCTTGATGAGCAACTCTCCACTTTGTGAAGAGTTGCTGTATTTCTAAATGATAAGGAGTAGTCCATGAACGTCAATGACATTAAACATGCTGGACTTAAAAAGTGGATTGAAGAGTATGCAGAACTCACAACCCCAGACGCCATTGTTATCGCAGACGGTAGTTCTTCCCAATATGATGAACTGATCGATATTACTGTGAACAGTGGTGTAGCGACGAGATTGAATCCCGCCAAAAAGCCTGGTTGTGTTTTGTTTCTCTCCGATCCCTCCGACGTAGCACGCGTTGAAAAACGCACCTACATCTCTTCCGTAAAGGAAGAGGACGCCGGTCCGACCAACAACTGGATGGATCCCACTCAGTTGAAAAAAGAGATGACTGACCTCTATCGTGGATGCATGAAAGGCCGCACACTCTATGTGATTCCCTTCTCCATGGGCCCGATCGGTTCCGACATCTCCAAAATTGGTGTTGAACTGACTGACAGCGCCTACGTTGTCACCAACATGATGATCATGACCCGTGTTGGCAAGAAGGT